>DTYX01000056.1 GCA_012961655.1 Candidatus Poribacteria bacterium | reverse complement strand
GCTTGAGTGGTAGTGTCAAGGCGCCTGAAGAGCTCTGGGATGAGGTTTTTGAAGGAATTCGAGGTTTTGAACCGTAAGACGAAGTCGTCGGTGAGCGAAGCGAACAGGAATAATTGCCATCTGGGTTTGATTCCGACTCCCAACAGACGTTCCGTAGCGATGAGATTGTCGCGAAAAGAGCCACGTCACAACGATTTTGTCCGCATCAAGGATAGTGGAGAGGCGATGAGCAATAACGAAACTGGTGCGTCCGCGAAATAGGGAACGAAGCGCTTCTTGAATCTTAATCTCTGTCTCAGTGTCCACAGATGATGTGGCCTCGTCCAGGATAAGGATTCTCGGGTTTCTTAGAAGGGCTCTAGCGATGCATACCCGTTGGCGTTCGCCCCCTGACAACTTCACACCGCCTTCACCCACATAGGTATCATATCCTTGAGGTAAACGTCTTGCAAAATCGTCCACGTGAGCTGCTCGCGCTGCCGCAAGCATCTCCTCTTCCGTTGCGTCTGGCTTGCCAAAGAGAATGTTTTCCCGCAGGGTGGTGTTAAACAAGAAGGAATCTTGAAACACCACAGCAATGTTCTGACGCAACGTTTTGAGGGAAATTCGGCGAATATCGTAGCCATCCAGGGTGATTTCTCCCTCTTGGGGTTCATACAGGCGCGGAATCAACTTCACCAGTGTGCTTTTTCCCCCACCACTGTGTCCAACAAGAGCAATCGTCTCCCCAGGCTCCACTCTCAGACAAATCTGGTTCAGGGTTTCGGAAGCGCCCTCATATCGGAAAGAGACATTCTTAAACTCTAAAAGACCATCTACTTGCGAAAGCTCGATAGAATCTGGAGCATCCACGATGTCTTGGGGGATAGAACGTATCTCAAAAACGCGCTTGGCAGAGACGAGGGTCTTTTGCAACTCATCATATCGATAGCTAATCTCGATAATCGGCGAGTAAAGCATCCACTGGAGCATAAGGAATGCTGTCAGGTCTCCTGGGCTCATATTTCCCAAAAGCGCCTGAACTCCTCCATAAAAGAGGACAATTCCCCCTCCTAAGACAAACATGATGTCTATTGCTAAGTCAATCCAGACTTCAACGAATGTTTCTCGAATGGACCACCGAATGTTATTCCAACTTTTCTCTTTAAATTTCAGGGATTGTTTTGTCTCCCGCTGAAATACTTTGACCTCTTTAATGCCTCTGATGCTTTCATTAAGGATTGTCCAAAGCTCTGAATCCGATTGACGCACATGTTCCTGATAATTCTTAACCTTCGCGCCCAATTTCGTAATCGCAAACAGCAACAGAGGGGTAACTGATAAGGAGATGATTGTCAACATTCCGTTCATCCGCGCCAGAAACCAAATGACCCATACTAACCGGACGACCACACCTAACAACCAACTTAAGGGATTGAGGAGTCCGCCGGCAACAGCCCCCACGTCCCCTAGCGCTCTAGACATAATGTCGCCCGTAGATGTATTTTCATAGAAAGAAAGAGAGAGGCGTTGTGCATGGTCATCCGACTCGCAAGGATACGTTGAAGCATCCGAAGGGCTGTTCCCAGTAAGCTCACACCACCATACATCAGGGCTAACAGGTAAAGCGCTCTTTGGTTTTCTAGCTTGCTAGAGACGACCGTATCCACCGCCTGACGCACATACTGTACGGGATAAACCTGCAAAAAGCAACGCCCGACTTCGTCTTACCGCAAAAAACCGGTGATAATCATCAAGATGCCAACTGCAACGATTGACTTCCAATACGGTTTGGCATATTGAAGGAGGTTCTTGTACTCTATTTTTTTCCCCATTTGGTCTCCTCAAAATCTCTCATTTTTCCCTTGATTGCTTTCCCTTTACTGTGGTATAATATCAGACAAAAAGTGGGCTTGAGAAAAAACGAGGTGTTAATGATGTCAAAAAAAGTAGTTTTTCCTTTTGTCGAGATAGAAGTGCCCGATGATTGTCCATCTGGGCTTGACTCACAAGGCGTATTTGAGTATATGGGAAAGCATCCAGAGGTCGCTGATAGAATTGTCCGAGAATATCGGAAAGCCTATCGAAAATGGATAAATAGCAAGGGGAGCATATATGGCGCCACAACGTCTGAGCAAAAGCAAGCAAAAACACGATAGGCTGGGACTTCAGTCCCAGAGGAAGTATCTGCGCCAATTGGATTCACAAAATCCAACCAATTCGTCAAGAATGGCATTCTGAGCGAAGCGAATAATCAGGCTCCCGACTTCCCGAAAACTCTCAATGACATCTTTTCACGCATCACACTTCGTCAATTTCAAAACCTGGAATCCGCGCGTCATAGGATTTAGGAACGGCTCTACTGACACTCCATTATTGATAGGAGCTTCTGCAACGAGACTTCCTTCCATCGGTTCCTCAGAGGTAACTTTTACTTTGCCTTCTTCATCGAAAGACGCCAACACTTTCTCTGGCAATCCGAGGTAAATTGACTCTTCGGCTTCCAAAACGGATGCTATCCCCATTGCCCGCGCGATACCGTGAGCGCTGGCGTATAACTCCGCAATTCTCACAGGCAAGCTGCGTTTGCCCATTGCCAGGACAGGCGCATGATATTTTTCATCGATTGATAATGCGATTTCCCGCAAATCGGGCAAAATTGCATGCAAGACACTACGCCCCGTAGGACTGAGATTTAACTGAAATAGAAATTCATCGGTGATATCCAATAGGTTAGTCCCACCTAATGTTAAGTCGAAATGCACACACTCTGCCGGCTCGATGTCCAACAGTTCTTCACATAATCTTAATTCATGGACTAAAACGGTTGGGTCTTTTATACTGTAATCGCCATCGCGCGCCTGAACAGCAGTGGGAGTTTGGTATGGAAAATCCACCACGATGGCAACAGTGGATAGAATATTTGTCGGCATTAAATCTTTATCTAAAATCGAGCATGCCGAGTCAGCGGTTACGATTTTCATTGACCCTCCTCCTCGTAATATCAGTAATATCAATTTGTCCAAACCAATCATTGCCGGAAAACCATTGTTCATCGACGAATTCAAGTCGGTTCTCTTTGGCGTTTATCCATTCATCAATGCTGGACTTTTTGAAGCGTAATTCATAGCCAATCTGAAAATGCGGCAGTTCATCCAGCATATTCCAGATTGTGTCAGCGTCTACGCGCAGATAGTTAGCGACTTCATCCAGCGTCATGATTTCATGCGAATTTGCGGAATTCATCTTCTGTCTTTCAAAACACTCGGATAAATCATGAAGCGTATTGCGTAAGTAGCGGATTTCTGTCGCTATGTCTTTCGCTTTTTCTGATTCCAACTTAGCTTGTAGATTCGCCCACCAATCCGCCTTCGGAGTTATACATTCACAATTTTGAGTGAGCTGAGTTACACCGCGGAGTTCCTCCGCTTCTTGGGAGCAATCCGCGCATTCAGCCAAATGTGCTTCGACTGCCCTCTGCCCCATTGTCGAAAGCTCTCCATCGAGATAGGCTACAAGTTCCATCCGAACATCTTTGCATTT
>DTYX01000055.1 GCA_012961655.1 Candidatus Poribacteria bacterium | reverse complement strand
GATCTTCGCATCAGAGGTGCATTATCCGATGAATTACTACCCGCTCAACGCTTATCATATCTCGGCGGTATCGGCACTCTGCGCGGCTATGAATTTAAACAGTTTGCAGGAGACAATATACTATTGCTTAATGTCGAATATCGTTTTCGATTCAGACGTTCAGGCAGTTCCGCGCTTGTCGCATTTGTAGATTCGGGATATACTTATCAACACGAAGAGAAAATCGACTTGGACAATGTTCACACCGCCATAGGCATCGGACTACAACTCGGCGATGACATCCGCATCGATTTAGCGCAACCGCTTGAGGAGGATATTTCACCCGCTTTGATGCTGCGGTTGGAGAGGATGTTTTAGGAAGTGAATGTATACTACGGCGCATGAAATAATTATGAATTAGTGAAGAGGATAGTTAATTGAGAAATCTCAGACAATTATTCACAAGGACAGAATTATGAGAGAGGAGATTCGAAATACATGGATGCAATCCGAAGAAGACTTTCGGACAGCGGAATTAATTATAGAGGTCGGTAGATTCTACGCCAGCGTCTTTTTTTCTCAACAAGCCGCGGAGAAAGCGTTGAAAGCTCTGTACATTTACCAGAAGAAACTCCTCCCCAAGACGCATAACATCGTGGAATTAGCATCCGATTTGGAAGCGCCAGACGAGGTTATTGAAGCATGCCAGGAACTAAATCCCGACTACGTGGCAACGCGATATGTAGATGCCGCAAATGGCATTCCTGCGCAGATGTACTCGCGTAACTCTGCAATTACTCATCTTGAATACGCCAAGGCGGTGATAGCATGGACAAAGAAGCATTTACCCAGCTTAAAAGATTCATAGACAAAGCGGCGCGCGCATATAAAATCCATGAGGCGATTTTCTTCGGTTCGCGCGCCCGAGGGGACTATCTTTTACATAGCGATGTTGACCTCATCGTTGTGTCTGATGACTTTGAGGGGGTATTTTCCCCCGACCGCTCTACGGCGATGTATAAGTTTTGGGATGGCAGCTTGCCTTTGGAAGTGTTATGCTATACTGTGAAGGAGTTTGAGAAGAAAAAGCGAATGATAGGTCTGGTTCAGGATGCTGTTAGAGAAGGAATTTCCATTGCGTGAAACGTAATACATAATTGTTACGTTTTACGCATTACGCATCACGCAACGCTAAACTTATTAAAGTTGATTTTTCCTCAGAATCCACGTCGAGTTAATTTTCTTAGTCAACTTTGAGTTTTCCCCACGTGATTGCGAGTTTCTTATCGGGTTGAACAGCGGTTGTATCCTTGATACCCGGCCCTGTGACTTTTACATCGTCAAAGCTTGCAGCCGTCTTCCATGCCCATACGCCTATGCGTCCGGCGGGGTAGCTCTTGTCTTTTATGGTATCGTCTTGAAGTTCCCCATCCATATAGAACTCGAAGTGGTCGCCCTCGATAACCGCTTTGACATCATGCCATGCATCTTCCTTCTCTTTTTTCAAGCCAATTTTTTGGGGAGGATGCTTGAAAAGGTTTTGACGGCTATCGACATTTGGGCCAGTATGTTTCCAGAGTTCCACATTTCCTTCGCCGAAATAGAACACGTAATATTCTAAATCACTCTTGGCGCGGAAAATCAATCCAGCCCACTGCCCTTTGTCAATCCGAATCTTTGCTTCTACGGTGTAATCCGTCCAATCTTCCTCACCGACGAAAGATGCCATAGCCGGCGAGCCTCCACTTGTCTCCTGATAGACGCCGCCTTTAATGCCCCATTTTCCGGTTGCAACATTCCAATCGTCCTCTTGAGCCGCTTTCTCAAAATCCCAGATCTGGGTGCCTGCGTATGCCGTTCCCATCAATATGCTCATACATAGAAGAGCAATGCTGATGATAGCTAAAAACAGATTCAAACTTTTCATTTTATTCTGCTCCTTTTGATATGCTTTCGCAAAAATGCTATGAGCTATGTGCGCTCTAATAATACCTCACCAACACAATAATCACAAGTGAGGCGAAAATGGTTGATAATATCCCGTCCCATGACTGAGGGAAGCCGCAAAATTCGAGAAACTTCATCAGGAGGTAATTGGTCAAGATTATGCTGAACAACCCAAATGTCCTGCCTAAGCCACAATAAATCACCTTCACTTGTGACAAATGTTATCTCTACATCCTGTAGTACGAATGAACGAACGCTACCTCCAGTGCCAATAATTGGCATCATACGGTGCGTCTCCAATGAAATGTCCTCGAATAGTCATAGCACCATTTCCAAAGGTTCCTGTGTTACAAATTCGATACACGTGTGTGCGGGGTCTGACAATTTATCCAGCAATGTCAAAAAGTCTGGAGCTGTTACAATAACCCGGTGTTCTTTAACAGCAATCCATTGTTCTGCATACTTTTTAACTAGGATATCGAAATTCTCATGAACCCAAATGTGGTCATTTTCAAAGGCAAGAATCTCTTTTGTCAATTGTTCAAACATGATCTACTCCTTTGTTTATTATCATAGCATAAGGAATTTAAAATATCAAGAAAAAATTTTATCCTTCCTTCAAAAACCCATCTTCTCTGAGAAAACGGGTTCCTTGGAATTGTGATTTGATTTTTTCCTTGCAAAGAACAGTAATCTAATTTATCATAATTTGTAACACTTCTTGGGGAGAGAAAAATGATGCGAAATCGCGATACATTAATTTTGAGGATTATTAAAAACTACGCTCGATTTTTCTGGTTTATTATCGTTGTGGCATTCACGTTTTTGCCCCCTTTAACAACTTTTGGGCAATCACAGTCTCAGATACGCGCGCAATGGAAAGATAAGGATTTTGCGAAGGTAATCTCAGAGTATAAACAACAGTTGCAGCAGAATCCAAATTCCGTTTCCGCTCATATTCAACTGGGTGTAACTTATTTAGCGATGGACGCCTACGAATTAGCCACAGAAGAGTATCAGCAGGCGATTCAGTTGGCGCCAGAAAACGCCTCTGCGCATTATGGTCTTGGGTTGGCGTATTATGCTCAAGACAAATTTGAGGAGGCTATCAAAGCTCATAAACGTGCCATAGCGTTTGCGCCAGAGCGAGCGGAAATTTATTCAGCGCTCGGAAGTTGCTATTTCCAACTGTATAAGTATCTTTCCGCTATAGAATTCTACGAAAAAGCTATTGAGTTAAATCCTGACTTCGTACTGGCTCATTATCAACTTGGACTTTCTTACGCCAAGCAAGGGAATGCAGATAAAGCGGAGGAACATTATCAATTTGTCTTGAATGAAAATCCCGATTTTGCTGAAGCATACTACCAACTGGGACTTCTTTATTCCCAACAGGGAGACGTAGAAAAGGCGATTGCTAATTATCGTAAGGTTATCCAACTCGACCCCGAATTCGCCCAAACTCATTATAATATAGCGCAAATCTATTTCAAACGTGGCAAACAACAGGAAGCTCAAAAAGAATTACAAATTTTCCAACGATTAAAAAAAGAGAAAGACCAGATAGACAGACTGCGGAATGATTTTTCACGGGATACCGAT
>DTYX01000054.1 GCA_012961655.1 Candidatus Poribacteria bacterium | reverse complement strand
TGATGATAACCTTCTCTTCATTCACATTTCATGCTTCACAAAGGGCTATAATCAATATCGTCCCTATCAACTAAATCACTTCAATCTGCTGGGCAGTAATCCAGATGTCCAATTGTTGAAACCGTTCTTTCAGAATTTCCTTGTAGTTTCTAATGAACTCCAGATTTGACGGTATGTCCTCTGTATCTATCCACACCCGAACAAGTTTGTCCTCGTAAAGCGTGCTTTGGTATATCCAATGCCCCTTGACAATAATTATGTTCACTTCGTTCACCGACGCCTTCGGCTTATGGTCTCGGTGAACTTTTCTTCCTCGATTCTTCTACCGTCATTGTAAAACAAAGGCAAAAGGATTTCGTATCTTATCATGGGATTTGGCAACCTCCTCATCTGTTGCTCGACGGTAGGAAATGTATTGAGCGTCCAGGATTTGTAAACTATCAATTGGAACCTTATAGATTTCATCTGGCAAACTGGTAACCCATGTTCTAGTCGCCAATTGATAAAACCCGCGAACTTGTTCTGTCCTGCTGTTGAATTTTATATAAATAGTTTTCATTTCAAAATCCTCCTATTTGTGGCTTCGCCAAATACAGATTGCATTCCGCACATCGTGTCGTAGGGATTTATGTTTTCGTGTTTGCGAGATGTTTTGTAAGTGTAATATATTAAAACGATAATGTCAATGAAAATTTTATATTGCTCATTTTTAAAGGTTAGGACCCCGTAGCCCAAGATTCTATCTTGGTTTCTGAGTGAAAGGACCAACTTAGAAAGTTGGGCTACGAGGGCATTTGTTCCGAATTTAAAGCGAACAGCGGGTCATAAAGCGCGGAATATGGCTTAGGATATGGAATGATATGTCTTATTACAGATTATGTTGTTTATTGTTAGGGTTGATTTTTAGCTTTTATCCCCAAGGACAGACGGAGAATCAGGTTGGACAAATCGTCGGCGCGGTATATGAACGCGGAAGTCAAAATAAGGTTCATGCGGAAATCGTGCCTCTGAGCGGCGTTACTGTAACAATCTTGCAACTTGACCGTAGCGAATCAACTGACTCCTCCGGTGGCTTCATATTTGAAAATGTTCCGCCGGGAAGATACAGTATCACCGCCGCTGCCGTTGGATATGACAAATCCGATGTATACGAAATAACCGTAGAATCCGGTAAAATTTCGCATATCGAAATCTATTTAGAACGAACAAGTTTTATCTTGGATGAGGTCGTTGTCAAAGCGCGTCGGACGCCGAAAGTTATCAGCCGACAAACAATGTTCTCCGAAGAGATTAAACGCGTTCCGGGAACGGCGGGTGATGCTTTGCGCGCGCTTCAGGCGCTGCCAGGCGTTGGAGTAATGAACGATTTTAACGGTCTACTGTATATCCGCGGAGGCGGTCCAGAGGACAATCTGTTTTACTTTGATAGGACCTATCTGCTTTATCCGTATCATTTTGGCGGATTAGTGGCGACGGTCAATTCAGAAATTATTGACAAAGTCGATGTCTATGCCGGCGGATTTGGGGCGGAATTTGGGGCGGATGCGCAAGCGGTCATCGATATTTACGCCCGCGATGGAAGGGATGATAAATTTGGGGTCAAAGCTAATCTTAACATGCTGATGTCGGAAACTCTAATCGAAGGCCCAATTGGTGAACGTGGTTCATGGTACCTGGCAGGGCGGCGGAGTTACATCGACCTGTTTCCGATAACGGTGGAGCGGATTACGGCTCTGCCTAGATTTTGGGACTATCAAGCGAAGTTGAGTTATGATTTAACGGAAAATCATCATCTGAGTTTTGACGCATTTGGCGCAGATGATTTCATGGAATTGCAGATTAAAGATGAAGATGTGAGATACTATTCAGAATTCGCAGGAAAATTTCATTACAAAAGCGGATTTCACGCTCAGAGCTTGCATTTAAAGTCGCGACTATTCTCAAAATTGACTTCTGTTCTTTCATTCTCCCACACCCCTTATTTGATGGATTTGGGATTCGGTGAAGGATACTTCCTTCGGGTTGAGCCGGATATGTATGGAGTGCGAAATGACCTTGAGTATTCTCTGAATCCGAAATCCAAAATTGAAGCGGGGTTTGTTTCAACGACGGGTATAGTGGGAATTAAAAGTTTTTTCAGCCGCCCGCCTGAAGAAGGGCAATCTGAATATGATTTCCTCGCGGATGTCTTCAAAACGGATGCGAAAGAGCGATTTACCTTCATCGAAGGATATATTCAAGGACGATATGCGCCTGTTAAGCCGCTCAACCTCACTTTGGGCGCGCGTGCGGACTATTTCAATATTACGGATAAAATTTCGACTCAAGGGCGTGGAAGTATTTCCCTCAACTTGCTTAACGACTTAGATTTGCGTTTTGCCTGGGGCAGATACCTTCAAAGCCCACAAGCCTTTCAGATTCTGCCCGACTGGGGCAATCCCGATGTCACCGACAGCAACGCCACGCATTACATCGTAGAAGCTGAACGTCAACTCTCCTCGGATACTATCCTCAAAGTCGCAGGATACTACAAAAAACTTTCCGACCTGATTACACGCGACCCCGAATATATCTATCTCAATCAAGGAGAGGGATTTGCACGAGGCGTCGAGGTATTTCTGAAATATAGCGTCCCCGATAAATTTTTCGGATGGTTGAGCTATACCTATTCCGTCTCGCGCAGAAAAGATAAACCGGGCGAACCTGAACGACTCTATAGCTATGACCAGACGCATGTAATCACGCTGACCGGCAACTACAAACTTACTCCAACCTGGGAAATCGGCGCAAAATGGCACTATTCCACGGGTACGCCCTATACTCCCATTATAGGCTCCAATAAAAGTTATGACCCAAATACAGGACACATTCGCTACTATGCTATCTACGGCGAGGTAAATTCCAAACGGATTCCGCCTTACCACAGCCTGGATATCTCAGTTAATAAACGTTTTATATTCAATCGTTGGCGTCTATCTGCCTACCTGGAAATCTTGAATGTCTATAATCGGAAAAATCTGCTAAGCATCGAATACAACGAGGACTACTCAGAGCAAGAACCGGTGTATCAATTGCCTATTAT
This sequence comes from Candidatus Poribacteria bacterium, assembly GCA_012961655.1. GTDB lineage: Bacteria > Poribacteria > WGA-4E > DTYX01 > DTYX01 > DTYX01. The sequence goes on along the minus strand of DTYX01000054.1, from coordinate 2,796 downwards.
CCCGTATTTGGGAGTGAATATGGAGTTTTAACGAGAGCTATTTTGTGTAATGGGAGTTTCATTTATCTTCAGCCTCGGCATCATGATAATGCTTTCCTACTTCATTTGTGGGCGATAAATGCGGTTTGGCAAAAACTACTTGTTTTCCCTATTGTGGTATGATATAATATCAATCGGCGCCAGACTTTTATAATTTTGAATGCTTTCGTGAAAACATTTGGCTTCTGCCCGAAACTCCTTTTGAATCTATAATCTATGATTCATGGGGGTCAACGTCACATTGACATATAAAAGGAAACACAACAACGCATTAGGAGGCTTACATGCCAGACAAAATGAAGGCGGCTTTGCTTTATGGTGTGAAAGATGTACGTGTGGAACAGATGGACATGCCATCGATGGACGAATCGAAAGTTTTGATAAATATTAAATATTGTGGAGTTTGTCCAAGCGATGTCCGTTGGTATACAGGCGCCAGGTCGGCGTCATCGTATCCGCGCCGTTTGGGACATGAGTGGGTTGGAGAAGTTATCCAGATTGGCGCAGAGGTAGAAGAAGATTTTAAAATTGGCGATAGAGTGGCGCCAGATTGGCGAGTAGTGTGCGGTAAATGCCACTATTGTCGTCGTGGCATTTTCAATTACTGTGAAGATTTTGGATATGGCAAGGTATCGGGTGGTTTCTGTGAATACGGAACGGCGATACCGCCTAACTTACGCCTTATCCCGTCTGGCGTATCCTACCCAGAAGCGACGTTCACCGAGCCCCTTGCTTGTTGTATCAATGGCATCAACAAAAACAGTATCAAGATAGGCGATGATGTGGTTATTGTCGGCACTGGACCAATCGGTCTGATGCATGTGCAATTAGCAAAGCACCTGGGCGGTCGGGTAATCGCTTGTGATTTAGTCGAAGAGAGACTTGAAGTGGCGAAGCAGGTAGGCGCTGATGAGGTGATTTGCGCTGCCAAAAAAGAAGCGATAGAGAAAGTCAAAGAATTGACCGGCGGTCGAGGTGCAAATTCTATCGTTGTCGCTGTCGGCGCGCCTAACGCTATCGAGATGGCGCTGCAGATGGCGGGAATCTGTGGAACAGTCAATCTATTCGCCGGAACATACCCGCCCGCAAAAATCGATTTAGACCCAAACTTGATTCACTACAAACAGTTATTAGTTACTGGCAGCCATGACTTTACTCCCCACGATTTTACTTCGGCATTGAAGCTGATTGAATGTGGCGTCGTCAAACTGAAACCGATTATTAGTCACATTTTACCCTTAGAGCGTATTAAAGAGGGATTTGACACTGTGGTTGAGAAAAAGGGGTTAAAGGTTGTCATTAAAATTACTGATAAATAGCTCGATTTACCTATGGAGTGTAATTGTTGGGCTATTTTTGCAAAGCTTCATCAAAATCGTCTAAGGGGGTATCAACGTATTCAATCTCCGGTTCTTCGCCTAAATCGCCTTCCCACAGGAAATGATTGACGCAGGAGCGGTCGCATGGGTCACCTCGCAATAACACCTCACAGGCTCGATGTTTAAGTTTCATGGCGCTGAGAACGCAGGTGCGCAACTGTTCTCCATCGATGGGTCTGACCAGAAAGCTAAAAGCGCCCATTCGCATCGCTTGCCGCCCCTGTTCATTATTGCGCACGATGATGACCACCTTGATACCTGGAAATCTTCGGAGGGCGCGCCGCATTACTCGCCAGCCGCTGCCCTTTTGGATATACATATCGACAATAACCAAACGGTACTTGGCAAGCTGCAAGTAGGATGTCGCTTCCACAGCATCCTTCGCTTCATCACCGCGATAGCCCGCGTTCAAAACCATCTCTAAGATTTCCCGCCGGAATTCTGGGTCGCCGTCAACAATCAAAACCTGTCCCTTCAATCCAGTAACCCCAACTTTTCGCCATACATCAAGCGCGCCACAGGCATACTCAACGCGCCTCTGGAGCTGTTCGCGCGCTCGGTTTACATCCCGCTCAACCTCCTGGATTCGAGCTTGTAAGCGGTTATCTGTCGATGGTCTTTTTTTCATCTTTCCCTCCTATCAATTCCCGAAACTCCAAAGTGTTCCTAATTTTTCCAAAGGCTTCTTCAGTACTTGCAGAATCAATAAATTTTTCATTCAGATAGATTGCCCGTTTCAACGATTCGATAGCCTTCCGTTTATCATTCTTTTGCGAATAAACTCGGGCGAGATTGTAGTATGCTATGGCAAATTTCGGTTTGAATCTGATAGCTATCTGAAATTCATCTATTGCGTTTTCATAGATGCCTTTGGCGCGATAAATAACCCCAATATTGTTATGAGCTTCCGCATAGTCAGGTTTTATCATGATGGCTTTTTGAAATTCCACCATCGCTTCATCGTACATGTCCTTATGGTAATAGTCGGCGCCTCTTTTATTGTATATCGCAATTTTAATACGTCCCAAGTTTAAGATGGCCACTGCTATCGCAAAAACTAATACCGCGGCTGTTATGTATGCAATTCTCAACGCAATACGCCTCTTTAATTTTTTGACGTATTTTGTTTTCCATTCAATATTTTTAACAATTTTTGTTGACATGGGAGTGAAAAATCGGTTATATTATCGCAAAAATAACAGTCAGAGGAGAAAAGGTAATGAGCTTCAGGATCCTTTAACTGTAGCGCTATCTGTTAGATTGCCAGGAACAGACGATCTAATAGATTATCCTACAAATTCGTACTGTTCAAGAGCGACGTCCCCGCGCTCAAGCAGGCGTCCCCGCCTGCGGTATCGTGGCGGGGACGCCACTTAGA
>DTYX01000053.1 GCA_012961655.1 Candidatus Poribacteria bacterium | reverse complement strand
TCAAATCCCCTTTTCCCCTTTACCATTTTTCCCCTTTGCCCTCTTGCCCTCTTGCCCTTGTACCTCATCACCTCTCCACAGCTTTGACTTTGGCGACTTCCTGATACATTTGCACCAACCGATGGAATTCGCCTTCTTTCGATAGAAGTTCCTCGTGTGAACCCATCTCGACGATTTCGCCTTCCTTGAGAACTATCAGTCGGTCGGCATTTTTGAGGGTAGAGAGACGGTGAGCTATGGCGATTGTCGTTCGTCCTTTGACCAGTTCGGCGATGGCTTCTTGGATCTGCTTCTCTGTTTCAACGTCCACTTGTGAGGTAGCCTCATCAAGAATCAGTATCCTGGGGTTATGCAGCACCGCTCTGGCGATGGCGATTCGCTGTTTTTCTCCTGCCGATAACCCACCTCCGCCTTCGCCAAGCGTTGTTTCGTAGCCATCCGGTTTGCGAAGGATGAAATCGTGGGCGTTGGCGACTTTAGCGGCTCGTATGATTTCCTCCCTTGTCGCTGATGGTTTGGCGTAAGCGATATTCTCAGCAATCGTCCCACTGAAGAGGAACATATCTTGAGGCACAATCCCTATCTGACGCCGAAGGTCTTCCAATCGAATCTGACGAATAGGCATGCCATCGATGAGAATCTCCCCTTCGTCCACATCGTAGAAACGACAAAGTAGATTGATTGTAGTTGATTTTCCAGCGCCGCTGTGCCCGACCAATCCTATCATCTCTCCAGGTTTCACCTCGAAGTTGATATTTTTAAGCACCTGTTTGTTAGGCTCATATCCGAACGTGACGTTGCGAAATTCAACCCGTCCATGAATCTGCGGCATTCTTTTTGCGTCTTTAACATCCTGAATCTCAGGGCGAACATCGAAGATTTCAAAGACGCGTTCTGCAGCCGTTATTGAGCGTGATGACCAGTTAATAAGTTGTGACATGAACCGAATCGGGCGGTAGAACATGGCGACATACATCAGGAAAGCCATAAGCGTCCCCAAGGTCATTTTTCCGAACAACACGTCTCGTCCACCCACATACCACACCAGCAAAGTACCGACCATAAGAAGAACTGAGAACCCCGAAAACAACAGCGCCCACGTCCGCTCCGCCTGTGTACCTGTGACCGCCAAATCCGCGCTTCTTGCGCTAAAACGGTCGACTTCACGTGGTTCTTGAGCAAATGACTTGACGATTTTCAGGCCCGATAGAGATTCATTGAGGATGGCGTTTAATCGACTCCACCGATGGAAGAAACGGTGCATGTAAAGCCGTATCAATTTCCAAAAACTCCTTGAGAGCACACTGACAGCAGGAGCGGGGACGAGCGCAAAAAACGCGAGTTTCCAGTTCATCGCGAATAGTACTACGCCGATTCCTATGAGAAGTAAAAAATTAATCGCTAAATCCTGAGAACCCCACACGAGGAACTCCTGAAGCCGACCTGTATCCTGATTAACTCTTGATATGACGGTTCCGAGCTGTCGTTTGTCGTAAAATCGCAGGGAGAGAAATTGTAGATGTTGATAGAGTTTCGAGCGAATGTCATGTGAAATAGTGTTTCCAAGCCACGCTGACAACCATCCTTGAGCGGCGCTCAGAGCCGATGTGAGTATATAAGAAAACAGCAAAATCAACACAAGGATGCCCAAAAGCGACAGCCTCTCCTCAAACGGTCGAGCGACATCTTTGGGGACTAACACTACATCTATGAGCGGTCTGTTGAGGTAAGGCGGCACCAGGCCCAAAGCCGTGCTGATTAAAGCCATCACGGAAAGAAAAACTGCATGTTTCCAGTGTGGAACAAGATACTGAACCAGACGGAGCAATGTCTTGCGCTTCGGCAAACAAGCTGGGCAAACGTCAGTGCCTTCTTCTAAAGGCAATCCACATCGAGGACATCTTCTCTCCTCTTCGGTTTCCAGTTCAGCTTCCTCACCTTTTGTCCACTTTTCCAACGCCTTGGCGATTGCTGAAAACTTCTTCGTCTCAGCGTTCGTGTAGCGGACAAGCTCAATAGTCTCCCCATCACGACTAACTTCCAATATTCCGCCACCGACCACCGGATCCACCTTGGGAGATTCCAATTCCCCAAGAGAGAGTTCAAGGCGTTTTGTTGGAACTTCTCCATCAGTGAAAATCAATACCTTCTCATTTGTGACGAGTAGCCACTGCTTGCCAAACGAACCGTCTGGAAGTAAATCAGCAGACGCACAAACTCTAATAGGTTCTTCGACGCTTATGTTTTCAGGCAAACTATCTAAAAATGACATATTCTCTCCTCCCGCTAGAGGTATTTCGATCTTTTGGCCTATCCGAAAAGTGGGTAACCGTAGCCCGCGACTACCGATGAACTTTTCGGATAAGCATTTATTATCTATAACCCAAATCTTACTATTTTATTCAATTTATGAAACATGCCACAAAGTATGCTAAATTTGTGGTGGGTGTTCACCCCAAACAGCCCATAATCTGCGTGCGCGAACCAGGCGTTCGCGATTCATCTGCAATGCTTCTACTGTTGCCCGCCCGCAGATAGTTTTGCCGAGAATCAGGGTACCATCTTCACTCCAGCGAAAATGTCGATTCCATTGTTGTTGGCGCGGGTGAAACAAACGCACTCTTCGCCTTGTATCCGGGTCAATTGCCCATATTCTTGAACTTTTATGTCTATTACAAATTGGACAACTGGCGCATAAATTGTCAAGGGAGGATGCACCACCTAACGACTCGGGGATGACATGTTCAACCTCCAAATCCATCCCAAGTAAATCACTCTTGCTCAAACAGTATTCACACATTTCCTTTGCGCGTTTAAAAACTTTCTAACGTATTTTTTGAGGAATATAGGCTTTTTTCACAGCTTTTCACATGAAAATGTTATTTTGTCGGGTGAAAGTATAGGAAAAGCTAATGCTTTCATTCGCTTTCATCAGCATTTACCTCGGTAGGAGTAAGAATTCCAGAGCGATTTTTTTCAAGCAGTTGACTTAGTCGCGTTTGCTTTTTTTTGTCCAGTCGATATTCTGTACCATGTCGGATGTTTTCTTCTTCTTGGGAAAGCAGTGTTAGCAAAGTTTTAACTGGGATTGATTCCCACAAAGAAGGCACTAACATAAATAGCTGGCGTTTCTCTTCAGCATTTAACTGTTGGAGTTTACCGGCTACCTCCTGGACTTTGTCAGATGTTATCATAACACATCACCAAAATATTATTAATGGTTCGTTTCGTAAATTCGTGTAGGGGGAGCGTCGGTCCCTGACCGACGAACTTGGGAGCCTATCCGAAATAAGTAACCATAGTCCGCAAATACCGATGGAATTTTCAGATAGGCATTTATTGTCTATAATCCAAACTTAAGTATGAAGGTTGAGAGCACAAAAAGTTTCCCAATCGACCTGCAAGTAATCGGAGAATCCTGTGTCCACTGCGAAGTTTTCCCGTTGCGTTGATGGATACGCCAGCGTCGGGTCAGGCGGCGTGAGAGTGATGGTGACAAAAGGGACGCCATCTTGAAAAGGGAACGAATAGGCGCTCATAGTTTGCGCACCACCTTCGGCAACTCCTCACCGATTCTTCTAACCATTCGACTCAAAGCGTCGGGTGGCATTTCTCCTGCATCCTTGAGGGCCTCTTCCATCGTAGGAGCAACTGCGAGCAACTCCCCCTTTACGATGACTGCCCACTCCCCCCAATGATTCTTTTCAAGTTCCTCTCGCAATCTCTCATAAATTTCCTCATTTGACTTCACGTCACTGATGACGGCAGACATTAATTCTCACTCCTTTTGACCAGATTAGTTGAATTTTAAACATGTGTAACAACCATTTAGGATAGACTTTTAGTCTCCTTTAGTTTCGATGTATTGAAAGTGGGATTAAAGTCTCCCACTGCTTATCTCCGATGTCCCACGAAGTGCAAAACAACTTCTTCGCCGATAATGTCATAGCGTACTCGGTAGTTACCTGTCCGGATACGCCATTGCCCCTCGCCTTCTTTAACATCCGTGAGCTTTTTGATATCGCGCATGCCACTGCGATTGTATGGGTCAGTCTTGAGGAACTCCAGAAGTTGTTCAGTTTGCTCGGCAGCTCGTGGGTTCCGCTTCAGCAGTTTCTTCATCTCCCGTTCAAAGGTCGGAGTCGTGATGACTCGGTACTCCTTTACGTTATTCACTTCTTACCATGCCCCCTCAGTTCGGCAAGGAACTCTTCGGCTTGACGTCCTTTCCCCATTTTATACTCCTCATAACTTTTGCGGATGAGCCTCTGAATGCGGGGGTTGTGGACCTCCAGGTAGTCTTCGAACTCGTCAGCATCCATGACGGCGATTACGGGAATGCCATTCTTCTCTACGATGATATACTCCTTGTTGTTATGGACTCGCTTAATCACTTCCCCAAAATGGGTCTTGGCCTTTGTGGCAGGGAGAGTAGTGATAGTCGTGGTCTTTCGTTTTGCCAAATCTGTCACCTCCATGATAACGGTTAGTTAATTTTAATTAAAATCGACCATATGCTCGCTACCAAATCAATTACCGATGAGCCATCCGCTAACTCTGATGTCAATATTTCATCCCGAGTGTCAGGGTGTAATTCCTTTCTTCCAAAGGGGATTTGAGTTTTAATATAGCTTTCCGTGCCTCACGCGGTTTCCATCGAGTTTTAGGCATGAATAGTCTCCCTGTTGAGTGGTAGCAAGCGAATAGCAATTGTTTCGGCAAGATAGTGAGTGAAAGTGGGCTTTTTAAGCCAAAGCTGGAATAACTGTGTTAAGATAGTAGAAATAGTGTTGACGCATTGGTTCGCGTTCTCGGAATGCAGGATTAACTTGTAGCTGCAGCCAGTATTCTTCGGTTATGTCAACGATTGCATCGAGAAGTTCTGATTCAGTATCTGCACAGGTGTAAATGTCAAGTTCCGGAATGTAAACCGCTATACCTTGCTCATCATGGGTAATCTGCAATGTAAGCCCAATGTCTGTTTGATAAGTCCTTTTATTCACTTTTGACATTTGAACATTCCCTTTCTTATTGATGTAATTCATAAAATCGGCGAAAACGATTTTTGTTCTGTGCAATTTTAACATATTTCCTTCAACTAAGCAACCACTAAATTTACTTGATTTGGAGACACTTTTTTATAATTATTTCTCTGTGCTTCTGTGGCTATCTTTTTTATCTCATAGCAACAAGATTTCGGGTAATTCCTATTGAACCGGACCTGGTGATGCATGCCTTTGGTCGACCTCTGCCTATTGGTATAGATTGCATTGATGCAGACGAAAACGCCACAGCAAAAATTGACGGTGTGGATGAGCGGTAGGTAAAATATGGGAAAAATGATAGAAATTCTACTTGACATTCTGTTTTTTTAGGGTATGATTAACGATGGTTTGTCAATTTAATTCTTAAAAGAAAGGAGGGAGGACGAAAATGCAACGTAAAACTTTAGCATTCGCAACACTGATAACATTAACCTTCATATTGATGTTTGGTACGGTGGCGTCCAATGCATTTGCCGACAAGGTAATAATAGAATTTACACAACAGCCTGGACCAGTAGAGGAAGCACTGGTGCGCAATGCCGGAGGCATCATCAAATACACTTACCATCTCGTGCCCGCAATTGCGGCAGATGTGCCTGGACTCGCCATCGCGCAACTTAGAGCTAATCGAATGGTGACCCATGTCCATCCAGATGGTAAGGTACAGGCACTTGATACTGAGCTGGATAACTCCTGGGGCGTTAAGCGTATAGGCGCTGGCGTGGTCCACGGCTACAACAAGGGCACAGGAGTAAAAGTTGCTGTTGTTGATACAGGCATTGACTACAACCACTCTGACCTGGACGCCAATTATGCTGGTGGATACGATTTTGTCAACAGTGATACAGAGCCTATGGACGACAACGGACATGGAACCCATGTGGCTGGCACTGTAGGTGCAGAAGACAATGATGTTGGAGTGGTAGGCGTTGCGCCAGAGGTTGCGCTATATGCTTTAAAAGTATTGGACGAAAGTGGCAGCGGCTACTGGAGTGATGTAATTGCTGCTATTGAATGGGCTACTGACCCTAATGGAGATGGTGATACTTCAGACCATCTTGACGTAACAAACAACAGTTATGGAAGTGATTCAGACCCTGGCTCGACCGTAAAATCGGCATTCGACAATGCGTATCAGATCGGAGTTCTTCACGTAGCAGCAGCAGGCAACAGCGGCAATCCTCCAGGCAAAGGTGACAACGTGGGTTATCCAGCTCGATATGACTCGGTTATCGCAGTAGCAGCCACTGATAAAAACGACAAGAGAGCAAGATGGTCCAGTACCGGTCCTGACGTAGAACTATCAGCTCCTGGCGTAGATATTAATTCTACTTTGTTAGGTGGAGGCTACGGTGAAAAAAGTGGTACCTCAATGGCTTCCCCTCATGTTGCTGGAACCGTGGCTTTAGTATGGGTAGCTTATCCCGATTGGACAAACGCTGATGTTCGAACTCAACTGCAGGATACCGCTGATTATCTTGGTGACTCGAACCTTTATGGATACGGTTTAGTCGATGCTGATGAGGCTGCTCCATTGACCGACACCACGCCACCAGCGAAGGTCACCGGTTTGTCCGTAACCACAGTCAGTTGCGCCCAGTTAGATCTGGCGTGGGACGCCAATACTGAAACAGACCTTGACCACTACAATGTCTACAGAAGCACCACATCTGGCGGTCCATACGACTTAATCGCTTCGCCAACCACCAACTCATACTCAGACGTTGGGCTGACAGCTTCGACAACCTACTACTACGTGGTCTCAGCAGTGGACACTTCAGGAAATGAGGGAGAAAAGTCCGACGAAGCCTCAGGGACCACAAGCGCGGATGATTTAGGTCCAGTAACCTCAAATGTGGTTGCTGATCCAAATCCCACCAATGGAGCAACCTCCGTCACATTGACAGCAGATGTCTCTGATTCAACCACTGGCAATTCCAATATCACCGCAGCAGAATACTTCGTTGATACGGTCGGCGCTGACGGTTCTGGAACACCGATGAGCGCATCAGATGGCACTTTTGACTCCCCAACGGAAGGTGTAACAGCAGATATAGATGTATCCGGCTGGGCTGTTGGTCAGTACACGCTGTATGTGCATGGACAGGATGCAGCGGGCAATTGGGGCACAACAGAGTCTGTGGTGCTGGATGTAACGGAAGCGCCCACTGGGAATGAGAACGATATGTACGTCTGGGACATGGTGCCCTCTACGAAACCAGGCAGAGTGTTTACCGATGTGATGGTTACGGTTACCATCAGGCGTGATTCGGATGCCGACGGGGTGGCTGAAGACAGCGATGAGCTGGTATCCCAAGCAAGAGTGGAGATGCTTCTGGAGCGTGGCTCAGATTCTTGGAAGTTCGCCGGTGATACTGATGCAAGTGGCGAGGTCACTTTCAAATTGAAAACCACCAGCCCTGATGGAGACTATAAGGCTACGATTCAAGATGTGGATGGTGACGGAGTTGCTGTCAGTCATGACATCTACACGTATAATCCCAACCTGGACGTAAAGTCCAGCATCACCTTCACAGTGAGCAATAAGGAGATAGCTTCGACCGTAGTAGCTGCACCTGCTGAGACCCACAAAACCCAATTGCTGCAGAATTATAATAACCCCTTTAACCCAGACACCTGGATACCTTTCACCTTGTCAGATCAAGCACGTGTGCTCATCAAGATCTACAACGTGACAGGACGACTGGTGAGGACGCTCGACCTGGGCAGCAAGCAGGCTGGCGCTTATGTCTCCAGGGATAATGCGGCTTATTGGGATGGCAAGAACGCCAATGGCGAGAAAGTTTCCAGCGGCGTTTACTTCTACCTGATGGAAGCCGGCAAGTTCAGAGCAATGAAGAAAATGGTCGTCATGAAATAGTGTCATATGACCATAGGAAGGCTTGATGCCTTATCAGTTGTACATTCTCAGGCATTTCACGAGTGATTAG
>DTYX01000052.1 GCA_012961655.1 Candidatus Poribacteria bacterium | reverse complement strand
GTCAAAAAGTCCTTGAGCGATTATAATATCTCAATTCAAGACTGCGAAAATGTCGAACAATTGTCCTCCGGCGAGACTTGTGTTGTGATTTCTGGACGGGAATCAGAAACCGCGCGAGCGATATTTGATGCGTCCGGAGTATCTGTTTCAGACCGTCCTGAAGCCGTCGGGCTTATTCCTGGAAAACTCGACGGCCAAAACGTTTTGCTCGTCAGCGGCAGCGATGTACGCGGATTGGTATACGCGGTATTGGAACTGGCCGACCAGGTCATCCACGGGCAGGATTTAGGAGCGGTTTTCTCCCCAAAAACACCTGTCGTCGAGCAGGCATTTACTCCCATTCGCAGTATCGCGCGTCTGTTTACCAGTGAAGTGGAAGACAAATCCTGGTTTTACGATAAGTCGTTCTGGACGCGGTATTTATCTATGCTAATCGCGCAGCGGTTCAACCGCTTTAGTCTGACGCTGGGACTGGGATATAACTTCCCCCGGCGCATCCGCGACGCTTATTTTTACTTCCCCTATCCTTTTTTTCTGGCGGTGCCCGGATATGATGTCTCTGTCCCTGGCTTATCCGAATCAGAAAGAGACCAGAATCTCGAGATGCTGCGGTTCATCAGCCATGAGGCCGCTGCTCGCGGGCTACATTTCCAACTCGCGCTCTGGACTCATGCCTATGAATGGATTGACAGTCCAGAGGCGAACTACATCATCACAGGTCTAACCCCAGAAAACCACGCCGCCTACTGCCGAGATGCACTTCAACAACTGTTGGAATTATGTCCGGATATCAATGGTGTAACGTTCCGGGTTCACGGCGAAAGTGGCATTCCTGAAAAAAGCTACGATTTCTGGCAAACAGTCTTCGATGGTATGGTGCGATGCGGGCGCAGAGTTGAGATTGACATGCACGCTAAGGGACTTGACATGGAGATGATAGAAACCGCTCTCGCCACGGGATTACCAGTCAACGTTTCGCCCAAGTATTCGGCGGAACATATGGGTTTGCCATATCAACAAGCAGCCATTAGAGCACAGGAACGTCCCCCGCGGGAACGTAAATCCGATGGATTCATGGGGTTGAGTGGCGGGATGCGCCGCTTTCTCCGCTACAGTTACGGTGACCTTCTCACCGAAAAACGACGTTACGGCGTACTCTATCGCATCTGGCCTGGAACCCAACGCCTGCTGTTATGGGGCGACCCAGCTATGGCGGCGGGCTATAGCCGCTATGGCAACTTCTGCGATTGTCTCGGGGTAGAACTCTGCGAACCGTTGTCGTTTAAAGGGCGCATGGGCTCTGGACTGCTTGGGGGGCGTAATGGATATGCTGATACCTCGCTACGTCCCGCGGGAGGTGATTGGGAAAAATATCTTTACACCTATCGTCTCTTTGGAAGGCTACTTTACAACCCAGGCGCTCAACCTGAGATTTGGCGCCGATATCTCCGGAAAGAGTTTGGAGCAGCGGCGGAATCCGTCGAAGGAGCGTTGGATAACGCCAGCCGTGTCCTGCCACTTTTGACCACAGTTCATCACCCCTCGGCATCCAATAATGCCTACTGGCCGGAGATTTACACCAATATGCCCATCGTGAGTGAGAAGCGCGCACATCCTTATGGCGATACTCCCAGCCCTAAATGCTTCGGTACAGTCAGTCCACTCGACCCAGAGATTTTCTCAAGCATAAACGGCTTCGCCGATGAGCTTGCCATAGGACAACTCAGCGGTAAATATTCCCCTCTTAAAGTGGCAAAGTGGTTGGCTGGATTTTGCGATACTGCCGAGAGTTATCTGCGCCAGGCGGAAGCGGAAGCGCCCAATCCGAACGAACCCTCGTTCCGGCGTATGGCCATTGACGTGATGATACAGATAGGTATCGGTCGCTTCTTTGCTCATAAACTTAGGGCGGGCGTTGCGTATGCCATTTACGAGCGCACCGGCGATTGGGAGGCTTTAAATCGAGCGGTATCGGAGTATCATCTTGCCCGTAGCGCCTGGGCGAGGATGGCTGAACAGGCGGAAAGCGCTTACGTTAATGACCTTACTTTCGGTTTGAGCTCGCACTTGCGCGGACATTGGATGGATAGAATAGCAGCAATTGACGGCGACATCCAAGATATGGAAGCGGAACTGAAGGCAAAAGCAGATGAACAGTTTGACGATAATGAGATAGCGAGAAGAGTTCGTGACTTCCTGGCCATCTCATTTGAGAAACCAACCAAATTTCACTGCGACCATACGCCGCCCGATTTGTTCCAACCTGGCGCGCCTGTCAAGATTGAGGTCGCGGTCGAAGGAGTCGATAACTGCTCTATTTATCTACACTACAGACATGTGAATCAAGCCGAAGAATATATTGTTGTTAAGATGAAGCAACGGGATGGCTGCTACGCCGCGACTATTCCTGGCGATTACACTGATTCACCGTATCCATTGCAGTATTTCTTTCGTTTCCGCGACGCTCAAGGGCGAGCCTGGATGTATCCTTGTCTCAACGCGACCCTATCGAATCAGCCCTATTACGTGGTTCGCCAGAGATGATTAGACAGTATCAATTTTTGGTCGTGACGACCGCAATCGTTTTTTGACGATGACTTGCCATTACCGATTCGGCGTCAACTACCCCTCCTGAATCAAAGATTCAGAAGGGGCTTGTAAAAGCAAGCTCCGGAGTTGACCAGCCTGAGTGTTAATCACTAC
>DTYX01000051.1 GCA_012961655.1 Candidatus Poribacteria bacterium | reverse complement strand
GATACCTTATAGAGTAGAATCTTTTGATAACTCTCACATGATGGGAGTAGCAACGGTAGGTGCCATGGTTGTGTGGAATGAAGCTAAATGGTGTAAAAAACCCCCCTTTGGGAAAGGGAAAAGTAGAAAGTTATTTCCCACTTTCCAAAGGAGTCGCCTAAAAGCAAAGATTTAAAGGTATTGTTTACCAACCATAAACTTATAAGGAGGTGAATTCCTGGTTCTCTTAAAATGCTTAGAAAAGCATAGAAACATATAGAAAAAAAAGAACCAGGTTGAATACAATGCCAGAGAAACACCTGAACATCAATTTTCGGGATAGAAAGCCGAAACCCACGGAGCCTTGGGATAAGCGAAAACAGGATGATGAAGGGCCAAAGAGACCAGATGTGGATAAGCCCGACACACGGGATTTGTTGCGCCGTATGCGTCGGGTCGACCCAAATCAATCGCGCCGATATCGACAACGGACAGGTGAGTAAAAATGGAATACAAAGGGGATTTCCTCAGTCTTTTAAAAGCTAATGGGTATAAATTTGGCATCAATACGTCCAACAGCACGAATAATTCAACTCAACATTTTGAGCTGACGGAAGGTACGACGATTATCGCGGTAAGATACTCGGAGGGTGTTGTTATCGCCGGCGACAGACGTGCGATTTCAGGCACTTCTGTTATTTATGACCGAGCCAATAAAGTAATTGATATCGATGATTATTCCGTGTTAGCAATTTCTGGTTCGCCGGCGATAGCTTATGAACTTGCGAGAGTGCTGGAGAATTCATTCAAATATTATCGTCGTAGCCAATTGCAGGAATTAAGTTTGGACGGCAAATTGCGCATGCTCTCAAAGCTACTTAGGGACAATCTGCCGATGGCGTTGCAAGGATTTGGCGCGGTGATTCCAATCTTTGCAGCTTATGATAAAGCGGAAGATGGCGGCGGAAAGATCTTTTTCTACGACGCGTTAGGCGCTCAATTTGAATGTGCCGATTTTTCCACCACAGGTTCCGGTTCAGTCTGGATTCGCGGCGCTCTATACTATCTTAATCGCTGGGGAGAGAAACAGCTTGTGGATATGAAAGCTGAAGAATCCATTACCGTAGTTTTGAGGCTATTGGACGCCGCATCCGAATATGACGCCGCTACAGGGGGTTATAACCGAAAATCCAATATTTTCCCGCTGGTGAAAACTATTAACCAACAAGGTATCCGCGAGATGTCCGCGGATTATCTGAATGAAATATATACCCAATTTGTCGAAAAAAACTGACGCTGCTGTATCAATGGAGGAATAACAGTGTTTTGCCCAAGATGAGGAGGAAAATCTATGGAAACAACGTACCGCGAAGTCATCGAGCTTGCGATTCCTAGGGGATTGTTCTTAATCCAAAGCTTGATGGATGAGGTCGAGTTTGACTGGAACCCTGAAACAGGTAACGTTACCCACATGGTAATTCACCTAAAACAGTAGGGCTCTCTCAGAAAGTAGACTCGTAGGTCGAATTTCCAAATTCGACGCCCCTCTCCATCCCCCCGTGTGCGGTGGGAAGCGTCGAGATGTGAATCTCGACCTACACAATCCCCATCTTTCCGGTAATAACGGATACTTCTCTCGGTTTCCGCACTGATATTGTACCACCACAGATTGGAGAATCACCTAACGGCATCAGCCCGAAGAACTTGCAGATGGGAATGCATGCATCAAGTTACTCAGGAATGATTATCTTCATTAATTCATAAACTTTTTTAACGCCTTCGGGATTGGCGCTATAGTCTGTATATTCGTATTTAACCAATCCGACATCCGGCGCAATCCAGTATTTTGAGTCCGGTTTATCGAATACTATATTCTCATTTTCGCCAATATGGATAAATTCCTCTATTAAATAGGCGTCTGTATAAGTGCCAGACGGAACAGTCACTTTGACTTTATCGGAGCTAACCCGCCTTATGTCAATAACTTTCGGAGGAGTGTTTTTCTCAAAGACGGTCCACTGATTACCCACTTGAAGAGGAAACTCCCATAGCTTACGCGGCGGGAAATGTTTCTGAAAAATAGGTTCATTGGACAAGATTTCAATAAAAACATCGAAAGCGTTCTCGATATAAGCATCGGTTGTTTTGACAAAATAAGTCGTAGTTACCGGAAACGGCCAGAGGATATATTCGCCGTTAAATCGAAAATACCAACCGTTAGCCGAGAGAAAGTCCGTGGGCGCATTCCGAGCGCTGTTTTTGAGCCTGCGATTGGTAAAGCCGTTTACATCTTTAACCCCATCTATACTCAAGGTGTATCTTTCCTGGGTATCCTTAGCAATGTATGTCCATTGCGAACCGTTCTTCGTGGGAAATTCCAGGGCTGAGAGACCCGTAGGTTTTACAGGTGACGGAGGTTCGTATTCAAATATTTCGTCTTCGCCACAACCCCACACAAATATAGCTAAAACCAGAATGTATTTGAGTAGATTATATCTTATAATTCCACAAGACATGGTCGTGAATCTCCTTTTCATTACTGTAAACTTAACGCTGGGTAGTATCAGCTTTCATTTACTACACTAATCTAAAGATTCAAACTCTAAAAGTATCAGCATCCCTCTAATGAGTTTTGATTTTCATGTGCGGTAATCTTTTGCCTTGAACTCAAGTTCAGGCTCTGATTGCTTCGCGCAGTTGTATGCATGTAAAATTGGAGACCTTGTTCCTGTCCGCCCCTGAACCCTTTTGCCCCAGAAAAGAAGTTGCTTTATTTTTAGGTCCCTGATTTCACACGCTTACTTCCGTTTTTAAACCGGTGATACTTTGACTGAATAAAAGTTCTTTCACTTGACCACTACACAGCGCGGTCTTTGGTGACATAACTACCCGCCGGCTGCATCCCTAAATCAAAGACTCGCACCAACCGTCCGTGAACATCATAGACCTCAACAGTCACATCAGATTCTACCGACAGTTGAAGGGGTTTGGATAATTCGGGAGCAATGCAGTCTTTGTGGGCAAGACCTCTATCAAGCGTATCCTGGCGTGTCGTAGAATCCAATTTCGTATGGGTTCTCAGGATTGCTTACATCAACAACGCGGAGTCCACTCTCATCATCCGCAACGTATGCATAGCCACTTACGACGGCGATGCCCTCAACAATATCAGGTAACTGAACCGAGCAATGCAGGCGCGCTTTTGTCTGTGATATCCAAGATTAAAAGATACACGCCAGCGCCGATATATGCTGTGTTTCCGTCAACTGCGACGGCGTTACATGCGCCGGGCGTAATACCTACAAGTTCAACATTTTCAGCATCGTCCGCCGAAAAACCTTCTGTTTGTCGCGGTAAACGCCACGGCTCATCATACGGTTCTTCTATTGTAGTGACGACTTTAGTCGTTTGCGCGCTCGCAGGAAAAACGACTGAAGTCAGTTTGCTTCGCTCACTCGCAACTTCGACTACAAACACCGCCAAGATTAAGATTGTGCAGATGCAAGATATTTTTTTCATTTCATCCTCCTTAAAATTCCCTATAAAAGCATTACGCTTTCATGTTGATAAGGTTACCGTATGCGGCACAATGGGTCACCTACTACGACACTAGTCCAATTCGAAAAGGGCAGCGACATATAGCAGGCGTCGGCAAGTGGGTAACCAGCGGCATAAGCTGCATACAAGATGTATTCATGAGCGATGCCGCTCAAGCAAGGTTCTGCGACATTGCCGATGCCCCCCGTCCCGCCAGCGTGAATAAATTCCGCAACTTGACCGTGGCGATGCTGGTCTGGGCTTTGAAATCCAAAGGCATTGAAACTTTCATAAGTCATAATGAGGGCGCCATTGGCATACTGAAATTTCAATGTATTTGTGATATATCCATCGGGCATTTTAGCATGAACTCCATAACTTGTATATCCCATAACTAAACCGTCGTTAGTGGTAATATACGATGCCGTCCCATCATAACGGACGTTTTCACCGCGTTGCGTTAAAACTCGATGGCTGATGGGCATTCTATCCGCAATAGATGTGGGATGGTCATCCAAAATATACCAGACGGGAATCACTTTCTGACGCCGAAATTGATATGCATTCAGGCTTCTGTCTATCATCGATTTCACGTCATCAACTGTATAACCATCCAAGCGGGTAACAAGATAAGACAATGGATATTTGCTTGCGTAATGAAAACTTTGGAACCGATGTTTCAAAGTATACTGTGGGTCAACATTGAAGTACGGGTTTGGGAAGCGTCCTACGCCATTTCCATCGGTCTGATAGAGAAAACACAGCGCTCCATCGACAGAACGGCGCCGGGTAGTGCTTTTGCATGAATTGGGCATCTGATCGATTATTTTCAACGGAACGCCTTTCGTGACGACCAGATAGCGGATCTGATTTCTGAGCGCGGTTCGTTCCAGGTAAGCTTCGATAACCGTCTTGATATCTCTTAGATATTCCTCTTTCGTTACTACTTCTTTCGTTGAACTGCGAATCGCACACAAGTTCTTATTCGGAATCCGCCGCGCTATCTGGTAATAGTGGACTATCTCCAAGCTATCGGGTATTTTGTTTCCATTATCATCCCGCGTAGCGTTAGAATTGTACACGATAAGTACGTGTCTGCCTTCTGGAGGGGATATTTCTGTAGGCTCTACAGCGATGGGATTTCCAACAATGTTTATGAACATCAGCGCATAAACAAGTAAGATGATTTTTCTAAACATTTCACCCTCTTGCCATTTTGCCCTTGTACGCTTCACGTTTTACGTTTCACGTTTAAAACTACTTCACCAGGTACATT
>DTYX01000050.1 GCA_012961655.1 Candidatus Poribacteria bacterium | reverse complement strand
GCTTTTTGCGATAACTGGTAGGGAATCCATGTCTCTGGATTAAACGGATTGGGGTAGTTTTGAATCAGTCGATTTTGGAAAATCGACCTACAAATTTACTACTCAAACTCGAATTCTACCGGGTCGAAATATTCAGTTTCAGCCAAGGTTTCGGTTAAACCCTGGCGCAATTCTTCAAAACTTTGAGCGTCTTTATAGGAAATTGAGTATTCCCTAAGCGGATGGTCTTCCTCAACAAATAATCCAATCGTATAGATTGGGAAACCATACTGCGTGGCGTAAATCGCTGCTGATGGAATGTTACGCGCGATTCCGTCGGTAACTACCACTAAACGGTAGTCTCCATAACCAAGTTGTCTTTTATATTGTTCAATCAGCTTATTTGAACCAGCTTTAATGGCTCCTGCCAGAGGTGTTCCTCCGCCAGCCTTTATCTGTTTTATCGCTTCTAGGAAACGTTCATGATTATTAGGCCCTAAAGGAACTACCTCGCGTTTTCCGTTCGAATCAAAGACGAACAATCCTAAATTAATGTCCCTTGGAACGTACTTGATAAATTCCTCGACCGCTTTTTTAGCGCCATCAAGTTTAGTAATTCCTCCTTCTTTATCATTCATGCTACCGCTACCATCAAAGATGAAATATACATTCATAGTAGTGGCAGCTTCTGCATCAGGCAGTGAACTGTCAAGCGGTATGTTAATGCGTTCAATGTCGCTAATATTATGTTTGCGTTCGTTTGTTGTTTGTCGCGGCGACGAGGATGTCGAAGTTTGCGAGGCTGGAGGTTGTTTTTTTTCGCAACTGCCTACTATCAACGCAACCACCATGAGGCCAGCCCAACATATTAATAAGGTGTTTATCCTTCTTTTAGTCATGACTAACCTCCTTAGTCTAGAGGAATAAATTCCTCAAGTTCTGTTTCTACTTGCTTAATTCTAAAGACCACTCGTCGGTTAGCGGCCCACTCTGTTTTAGTTCTTGGTTTTGGATACAACGGCGCAGCAATACCAAGGCCCACTGGAACAAACTGAGAAGCATCAATCTCTACTCCCTTTTCCTTGCAGTATTTCAGAAAACTGTCTCGAACTGTCTCAGCGCGCTGCTTAGACAGATTCTTGGCATTTTGTTCCATCTGAGCGATTTCTGCTGGATGTTTACCATCCTTCTTTGCTTTGGCGACACCCAAAGGGTCGGCATGACCCTCTATTACGATTAGAGCTCCTCCATAGGTATCAGCGATACGTAAAGCCTCTTGGAAATCATCCGCATACTGTTCCACCGAGAATTTCTTTTGATTCGGCGCGAAAAAAATCTCAACGACAAAAAGGGTTCCCTCTGATTCCCAGGTCTCAGGTTCAACTGAAATCGCAGTTTCAACTTTTTTAGTTACTCTCGCAGCGTCAAATTTTGGTTTGCTCTTCTTCCGTGGAGTGGGTTTGGGTTTGGCGCCTGGAGAAACAACCTTTGCAGTAGCTGCCGCTGGTGTGACAGTAGCGTAACGCAATCCCTTAGAGAGGGCGTTGTAATCCCAATTGGGAGAATTAAGAGTTACCGAACTAGTGAGCAATCCCATTGATTTGAAAGACTTTGTAATTTCAGCAGTAAGGTTTTTCAGATTACGAGTAGTTCCTGCGCCGGTAAAAAATTTTACATTGCCATCGTAGCCGACATATTCGCAATCTCCCAGAAGAGCTTTTACATCTTCGGTTGCCTGCGGTGCTCCCAACAGCAGGTCGGCAGATTTGCTCATCAACTGATTAAACTTTGCCTGCTGGATAGATTTGTTTTTTATCAAATCTTGCAGTTGTTCCTGACCAACCATCAGGGTATGAACAAACTTCTGCACCTGAGATTTATGGGAATCCAGATAATCTTTCCGCACGGCATAAACATCACAGATGATGCGCGACGCCGTTTTGGTGGAAAGCATAATCTTGGCTCCCTGCACGGAGCCCTCCGCCCCAGTGCCGACTTTACCGCCGGAGGTTAACATAAGAGCATCAGGGATAATGCACATTACTGCGTCAATGGACGAATCCATCTGAAACGCAGAAACTGGATCCACTATTGAGGAGGTATCATAAGTAGGGAAAGTCAATTCCTTAAAATACCTGAACTTTACACTGGAAAGAGGAACTTTTGCGTTGCTTAAGATATTGGCCACATAATCCATGTGCGGACCGTACAATTGCAATGCGATTGTCTTTCCCCTCAAATCGGCCGGAGTTTTAATACCGCCGCGAACGACCATAGCGTCGCCACCGACAGACCAGGTTAACTGAAATATAGGCGCTATCTCCAAACCTTTTTGTTTGAAAGCCTCAACAGCTGATACAATCATTCCCATTGTGCCTCGAAGGTACGGAGTTTGACCGCTGATACAATCTTCAACCTGTTTGCGGAAATTGTTTTCCGTTTTGAGCTCAAACTGAAGTCCAGCTTGAGAAAAAACGTTTTCAGTATAAATTGTAGCAACATCTCCACCCCAAGTAATCAAAGGTAAAGTAAAGGTTCCAGAAGATGTAACCGGACTGGCGCTTACACGTATTTGATTTGCCAGGGGGCTGGCAGTTATGACATCCTGTTGCTGCGCTTGGACTGAAAATATAAATACAATCAGACATATTGCAACTACCCCATATTGAATCGGTTTTCTCATAAACATTATTTTTTCCTCCTGTATTTTGGCCTACTGTGAAATAAATCGTGAATAGTCCGAATTTGTAGGACAATCTGTTCTATTGTCCGTGCGATCTAACAGATTGCGCTACAGCTATCATACCTTATTTCACAGTGCACTAGCTACCTTGACTTAACGTATTATTGAATTACCTCTTTCACTCTCGCCCACGATGTCGCCAGTTTACTCGCAGGCGAAACGGCAAACGCCCTATCTAATCCCTCCATAATGGCTTTAATATCTTCTTTCGACAATGCTTGATTGAAAACGGCTACTTCGTCAATTACGCCGCTCCAGGTCTCCGTTCCCTGCCTTCCAATCTTAGCGAAAGCGAAATCACCGAGCTTGCCATTATAAGTTACTTCCGAAACTGATTCTCCATCTACCCACAGGTTCCCTTTCTTGCTATTCTCATCGGCTGTGAGAGCGATATGATACCACTTATCCGACTCAAGAGATTCATTTTTCGGGAAGTTCATCGTTGTTCCGTCCGGTTGGATTAACCTGCCCCATAATAGCTTGGAATTTTCAAGCCATATTCCAACTTTTTTTGTCGCCGGCGCGCCGCCTGGGTCCTCAGTTTCCTGAGCGTGAAAGAGACCGGAATTAGCTGTCGGCAGAGATTTATATTTTGCCCACAGCACTACTGTTATCGAGTTGCTATGTGGTATCGGCGCGATAACATAATTCGCCGCGCCGAAATCGAACTCCAGACCTTTGCCAAATTTTCCGTCCACCCATTTCGGGTCGCTCTTTAATGTTCCGTCATTGCCATTTTCAGAGGAATCCTTGGCTGCATCGCCCTTGCCTTCATCAAAGAGCCAGATTCCCACAGCGGTTTTTATATCAATCTTAGCGTAACTTTGTGCAGTGAACAAAGCGACAACCGTTAAAAGAGCGGATAACAGCATTAATTTTGCGTCTATAACTTTCATTCCTAAAACCCCCCTACTCGCTTTTGGTACTGTCAAATGAAATTTAACCACGAAGGCACAGTGGTTCCAAGAGGGGGGAGAAAGGCATGAAAAGGCATACCTAGAACCCCCCATGTTTTCTGGGTTTTCGAGACTCTTTTCATTTTAAATTTGACAATACCCTCGCTTTTGATTAACCCCCAAGTTTGAGTGATTTTGTTTGCAGGCTCTACGGCAGTTATACCGGTTGCTCTTGCAAGTCCTTTGGTCACGATATTTTTAATATCATCTCCGGACAGAGCCACATTGAAAAGCCCAACCTCATCGACGATGCAATTGGAGAGAAAACCCGTCCCACGGTCTGTGGCGACCCAAGCAGTCTGTTGATTGTCGGCGAGGCTGAAATTAGGCGCTGATTGAGAAACCTTTAACTCGCCATCGACGTAGATATAAGCCTTTGAACCGTCGTAAACGTTAGTGACATGATACCATGTTTTTGCGGATATCGCAAACCCACTTGGGATATTCCAATTATTGCTCCAGAAACGGAATATATTTTCCACCGGTTTATATGGTACATAACGGTTATTACTGCTATCCCAAATCGAAAAATAATTCTGTTGGCCGGCTAAGTCAAGAAAGTTAATCCACATTAATACCGTCATATTATTTCTCACCGTTCCGCTTCCCAATACAGCGGTTACAGTGTCGCCTTTATCGAAAGAGAGAGCGCTCTGGAATTTTCCTTTCTCCCACTTACCTCCTGTAATCTTTCCATCATAACCGTTTTCGGAAGCATCTTTAGCTATATCGCCTTTGCCTTCATCGTAGAACCAGATTCCTACAGCGGTTTTTATATCAATCTTAGCATAACTTTGTGATGTGTCTATCAGGGTAATGATGATTAAACTGATATATACTACGGTTAATTTTGTTGCTATGGGTTTCATTTTTGGTTACCTACCCTTGGTATCTTATACAGTATTGTAGCAAATGTTTGAAGAAAAAACAACACAAAATTCACCGATAAATCTCCACGCACAAAAAATATTGGATTATTGATGGGCTTTTTGGTACAATTCTCAATGGATAGTGAGTGCTATAATCCTAATTTGAAAGGATCTATTCGTTATGGAAACTATTTGCGCCAATATTCCGTTTAAAGTTCCACCCGGTTGGGCTATTTGGGAGCGGAGTTTAATCGATGTCATGAGCCAATCTATACATCCTTTTTTAGAGAAATATACCGACGCAGATGGAAGCCTCATCTTTCGCGATGACTTCGGTGGCATAGATGGACTTGACGACGCTTATGAGAGTTTATATAACTGGCCGTTATTTTACGACTTGGGCGGAGATGACGATGTCCTTCCGCTTGCCTTTAAGGAGTGGAATGCGATTACCCGCCAATTCACTAAATACGGACAGGTTTACAACGAATTTGAGCAGGGATATGACTGGTTTCATCAGGGAGAGGGTTATCTCTATTTCTACTTCTTCGGATTGGCGGGCCCGACTATCAACTTAAACATCGAAAGGGCTAAGCGATTTGCGGGATTATATATGAATGAAGACCCAAACGCCCCCAACTACGATGACAAACTGAAGATTATTCGATGCGCGCATAACGGCAGCAGAGGACCTGCCTTCCATCAAATTGGAGCTGGACCTTATGGATACTCTGAGGGCATGAAACCCTACGGTTTGCCATTTTACGACATACCTGGCATCGAGACGTATGAAGATTTAAAAATCCCGGAAAATGCCAGGAAAATGGGTCAGGCTATGAAGGAACGGATGGGACGTGGGGATGCAGTGGCTAATCTCGCGGTTACCAGTTTGATTGCGAACGCTTATCTGTACACCGGCGATGAAAAGTATAAGAGATGGGTCAAAGAGTATGTGGATGCTTGGATAGAACGCACCAGACAAAATAACGGCATCCTGCCTGACAACGTCGGACTTTCAGGCAAAATCGGCGAATACATGGATGGCAACTGGTGGGGAGGCAATTACGGCTGGACATGGCCGCACGGTTTCTACAATGTCGGCATGGCGGCTTTAATTGCCGCTCAAAACGCGATGTTGCTCTACCAGGATGCCAGCTATCTGGATTTACCGCGTTCACAGATAGATTTAGTTATGAGCGAGGGTATTGTCGAAAACAACATTTTGCTTGTTCCCTACAAATATGGCTCTCAAGGTTGGTTTGAATATAGACCTTTAGCGCCACACTATCCTGTGAGTCTTTGGAATATGTCGATGGCAGAAGGGGATTTCCAACGGATTCAAAAACTGAGAGAATTGAGTAATGAAGATTGGAAAGAGGTGCGTTATTTCCGCAACAAGCACGATGACGGACATGAACCACCGTGGTTCTGCTTTCTTTGTGGGGAAAATCCCTCATATCCGGAGGAGATTCTGAAGGAAAGCCATGCACAGGTTTATCGGCGTCTGGAGATGATTCGAGAGGATAAACAGGACCCAAAAACCTATAACGTTCATCACTGGCAGCAGCGGAATCCCGTTATCACAGAAGCGTTGATACAGCTTACTTTGGGCGCGCCGCAGGTAGTCTATAACGGCGGATTATTAATGGCTCGGGTGAGATATTTTGATTTTAAACGGAAACGTCCCGGTCTGCCAAAAGATGTGGCGGCTTTGGTGGAAAAATTGGAAGCTGAAAAAACAGTTTTGCAGTTGGTCAATTTGAGTCCGGTTGAATATAGAGATGTTATTGTGCAGGCCGGAACATTCGGCGAACATCAGTTCACTCAAGTGAAATATCGGGCTCAGACGGCTGAACGGGTCGAGGACAAAATTGCGGAAGTGAATAATAAATGTTTCTGTGTCCAGATCGCGCCGGGCGCTCAGATTACCCTCGATATAGGGACGGAACGTTTTGTGAATAATCCGACGTATGCGTTGCCGTGGTAATTATCCTACACTGTTGCAAATTACAAATTTCCCATGAAAAAATTCGTTGTAGCGGCATTCCTCTGTGATGCCATTGTCTGT
>DTYX01000049.1 GCA_012961655.1 Candidatus Poribacteria bacterium | reverse complement strand
GTTCTATCAGCACCCATCTGCCATCCAGCCTTCGCCAGCAGACGGCTCGCCTTTTCCTTATCATAAGCATATCCGGTCAAATTCTCGACAGACCAGGGGAGTCCCGGCGGAAAAGGGGCTTTTGCAGGAATGACATGGCCCTCGAAAAAATG
This sequence comes from Candidatus Poribacteria bacterium, assembly GCA_012961655.1. Taxonomy (GTDB): domain Bacteria; phylum Poribacteria; class WGA-4E; order DTYX01; family DTYX01; genus DTYX01. Next base: position 5,759 of record DTYX01000049.1, on the reverse strand, counting down.
TACCAAGGCATCTCTGTCTATTGCGTAGTTGACCGCTTTCCTTACTTTGAGGTCATTAAACGGTTCCTTTATGACGTTGAAATATAACTGTACATTCCCAGGGAAACGGCTTTTCAGAATGTTATACTTGGGACTTGCCTGTAATCTCGTTACCTCCTGCGTTGGAACCGTTTGGATGACCCCAGCCTCTCCGGCTTCGAGCATGAAGATTCTCGTTTGTGGGTCGATGTTCTTTTTGACAACCACCTTTTTGAGTCTGGCGTTTCCCCCCCAATACCTTTCATTTCTCACCAAAACCATCTCCCATCTCGCTCTCCCTGACCCAAATTTGAAAGGGCCCGTGCCGATGGGTTTGATAAATCGCCCGTCCTCACTGAAAGAATTCGGTGAAATGATGGAAGATGCCCGATTCGTAAAATAAGCAGGCAAGAGCAGTCCCGGCTCCTTAGCGGTGAGCAGAAGCGTGTATTCATCTTCGATTTTTATCTCAGTAGGCGGAATATCAAGCCAAGCAGGACCTGCTTTGAGATACCTTTCGAGGGAAAACTTCGCGGCCTGGGCGTCGAACCGCGTCCCGTCGTGGAATTGGACGCCTTTTCTCAGATAGAATCTCCACCTCTTTTCATCGACCGTTTCCCAGCGTTCAGCCAGGTTCGGTCGGAGAGAAAGAACACTATCGACCTCCACCAATGTCTCCGTCACTCCAAAAGCCGCCAGCAGGTTATAGCCTTTCAACGGATTGAACTCACCAACCCGAGGAACTGCAATGACGAGCTCTTGCACATCTGCTGAAGATTTGTTTGGATTGGAGCACGCCCCGAGTCCGAGGGATATTGTCGTTATGAGCGCGAACGCTAAAAAGAACTTGATGTTTGTATTTATCCTTCTCATTTTTCGTTATAACTATCTACTCCTTCTTGACCATCCCTGCTTGTTCAGGGTCAAAGCCATCAGGAAATATAGTATCTTCATCATAACTTGCGCCGCTGAAGTTTGTGGCGTCCGTCAGGGCAACTCCAGTGAGGTTAGTTCCTCTGAGATCTGCTCCAGAAAGGTCTGCTCCTCTGAGGTTTGCTCCAGAAAGGCTTGCGCCAGAGAGATTCGCTTCAGAGAGATTCGCACCGTCAAGATTTGTCTTACGAAGATCGACTCCAGAGAGGTTTTTCCCGCTGAAGTTTTGCCTGCGAAGGTCTGCCTCAAAGAGGTTAACCCCTGTGAGGTCTGCGTCAGTTAGGTCTGTTCCAATGAGGTTTGCTCCAGAGAGGTTAGCCCCTCTGAGGTTCGCTCCAGAGAGGTTTGAACCAGCAAAGTTTGCGTCAGAGAGGTTTGCGTTGGAGAAGTCTATGTCAGTCAGGTCTACTTCAGGGAGGACCGCTCCTGAGAGGTCTGCTCCAGAGAGGTCTGCCCCAGGCTCAATTATATGACCATTGACTTTAAGTGCGTCGTCGTCACCATTATCACTGCAGCCAATCATAAAGACGACTAGCATCGCAGCCATCATCAAAGCGAAAGCTCTCAATAGTTTCTGCATTTTTCCCACTCCTCTACAATGTCGTAGTACTACAAAAGGGTGGAAAACTCTGGCAAAAACAGAGTTTTCCACTCCGGTATTGGTTTAATACTTATACGTCACTCCCGCCTCAACATTACGTGGGGCGCCGGGAAGGTATCCACCAAAAGATGGCTTGTAGTGAACCGCGTATCTTTCATCCGTCAAGTTATTCACCTTCACAAAGGCAGAGAGAAAACGGCTTTCGTAACTCACCATCGCATTCAAAACGGTGTAGCCGGGGACTTTAAACGTGTTCTTATTATCTCCCCACTTTTCACCAACATGGTTACCGGTCAATGAGAATCCTAAGCCGACCGGAGAGTCATACCTCACGCCAACGTTGAACAATCGCTCTGGGATAAAGGGGAGTCCCTTTCCCTTAAGCGTTGGGTGTGCTGAGAATTCTCCCCCCTGGATGGCGCCATTTGCGAAAAGGCTGAGTCCCGACAAGGGTTCGGACATCTCCGCCAGACTAATGACTACGGACCCTTCAACACCTTTGCGGTCCGTTTCGCCGGCGTTCTGGTATTGATAGGTCTGGGCTTCCCCGAACCCGGTTTCCACACGCAAGATGTCATCCTTAAAGGCGTCAATATACCCCGCCAGCGTGAAAGACAGAAAATTCGCGGGGCGTATATTCGCGCCAACTTCATATTTCAGTGATTTTGCGGGCTTCAGATCCGGATTGCCAAGGAAGGGGTCAATCAGCGTTCTCGCCGAGGGTGGCCTGAAAGTTCTCACGATGTTCCCATAGAGACCAATCTCCTTGGAGAGTTCCAATTCGACGCCAAGAGCGGGAATAAAGATGTCGGACGATGTTGCCCCGAACGTTCCGTTGTCAGTGTCAGGCTGATAGAGTCGCCCGGGCTTCAAATTATCATACAGAAAATAACCGACTCGATGATACCGGAGGCCTGCTGCAACCTTGAATGTATCTGTTGGGTAGAACTCTTCCAACACGTAGACGGCGGTTTGTAGATTTCCTGTCTCGGTATCTGCGCGCGGTGCTTCCTTGGCGATTCCATCAGGGGCGACCTCGAAATGGATATTGTTGAAGTCGTCCCATTCAACGGTAACGCCTGCCAGGAAGGCGCTTTGCCTCCCGCGAATCTCACTCTCATTCCGATACCTGGCAAATAATCCAAGGTTATGTCTGTCGCGTACCTGTGTTATCATACGCGGCTTCTTCGCTCCTGGAGCTGTCAAATCCAGAGTCTGTCTCCGGTCGTTTAGTCCGTAGAATAGGTTAAGAGCGACCGAATGGCCGCCATTAAAGTATCCTTCATAAGCAACATTTCCGTAAAAAGCCCTTTGCGGCCACCTGCTGGAGGGATGGGTCGTAACCGCTGTCGAATCTTCTTTTATCTCTTCAAACGTTCCAAGGCCAGCCGGCCATTCCTTATCGGAATTCCAATACTCGGTATTCAGTGACAAACGGGAACGTTCATCGAGTTTGTGGACAAGCCTCGCGGCATAACCTATTGTCTCAAACTTGCTGTTCCGAACCCGAAAACCATCTCCTTTTCTATAGAGGCTACTGACATGGTAGTTCAGCCTACCTGAAGTACCCCCCACAAACAGACTATACTTTTGGAGTCCCCAAGCGCCGGCGGAGAAGCTTGGCTCAATTCTGAATTTCTCGCTTCCCTCTCTGGTGACAATATTGATGACCCCACCACCGGTCCTAGTGCCGTATATTGTGGCGGAAGGACCTCGCATCACTTCAATCCTTTCAATGGAAACCGGTTCGATCGGAATGTTAAAGGCGCTACGCACCGGAACTCCATTTATAAGAATCTTCGTCTCCTGGCTCCGCCAGGCATCATAGGCCCGGAGTGCAATATTCTGAGTGTTGCCACTACCGGCTTCATCCATAAACTGCGCCGCTGTCACATTTTTCAGCAGATCCCCAACCTTATAAGCGTTACTCTTTTCAATCTCCTCTCGTGTTATGACTGTAACGCTGCCGGGAACATCCTCAATCTTTGTTTCTATCCGCGGCGAAGTGATCTCAATTTCTTCGAGAGGAATGACTTCCTCTTCCTCCTCTTGGGCAAACCCCGAAGTGACGGCGAAGCTTATCACCGCTGCTAACAGAAAAAACACAAAACCGTTTTGCTTCAATTTTCTTTTCATTATTATTCTCCAATTTGAGATGATTCGATTTTGCCTCCTTTGGGTTGTAAGGGAAAATAAGGCGGGGAGTGCCGAGGTGTCAAGGAGGCAAGCCAAAAACGCCTCGCATTACCCCGCCCGTTGCCCAGCAGGAACCACTGTACAACTGGACACTCGTGATACAGCTTCTAAAACGTGAAACGTGAAGCAACTGGAAGGTTGGAAGAACAAGGAGTAACTCCCCCATTCTTCCTTTCCTTCCTATCCTTCCATCCTTCCACCTTCCGTTCACTCCGGCTCTAATAGTTTGAACGCAAGCGGCAACTCTATCCGCAGAGATTCCCGCCTTATAGTTTTTGGGAAAGGCGGAAAAGGCGTTGCGTTTTTGATTGCCAAAACCGCTGCCTTATCTAATGTTTTGTGTCCTGATGAACGCGCCACTTCAACCCCCTCTACCTTTCCGTTGGACAGGATGGTGAACTTAACATGTACTGTCCCCTCCACACCAAGCCTCCTCGCTACGCTCGGATATTTCTTCACACGTTCGATTTTTTGTCTTACTTTCCTTAGATACGGAGATAGCGCGTCTTGCAGGACTGGTTCTGCTGTCCTTGGCGTCATGTATTCAAGCATCGACGACAGTTCCAGCAATCCCTCACGTTTTGGCTTGATACGACTAAGCGATAACGCCTTTTGGGACTTAATCAGTGTGGGCGTTTTCTTCGCTTCTCTGAAATCCACCCGACTCGAAGGGATGAATGGGGAATCCCGATTCCATCGGGATGGCATCGGGGGCAAAAAGACGCTTTCTCCCTGATGGTACGTTTCCAGCGAGACGGCGGTCCAAACCGGTGGAGATTTTTGAGGGAGCATATCGAGCGTTCTTTGCACTGGTGGAGCTTGCAGCTTTGTGATAATCCTCTTACGTCGCATTCGACGCTGCTTCGGTTTTGGCTGCGATATTCTCAGCCATTCAATCTGCACGTAGTCGGATAGCTTCTCTGACGTTGTTATCACGAAAAGCGCTGCGATGAGCGCCGCAATCAAATGAATGACTATCGATAACAGAAAAGAAAAACTTACTCGACGTGTCAATTTCAATCTCCCCCAGTTTCCTTGAATAGTCCGTGCTCTCGAACAAAGAAAGATAGTTTCCCCTGATGAGATTTGCTTCCTGCTGACCTCCTGCGCATTGATGGCATCTTCAAGGACGCGCTTTGCTTCATCCAAATCGATAGGTTTGGTAAGACAGTCATAAACGCTTAGCTTCCTCGCTTCGATAGTAACCTGCGCGCTTGGATATGCAGTGGTGATGATGACGGCAACCTTGAAGTTGCGCGCTTTAATCTGTTTGAGCGCATCTAACCCATCCATCCCCGGCAGACATACATCCAGAAAGACGACGTCGGGATTTTCCTTTTCGATTTGCCTTAAACCCTCTTCCGCATTCTGGGCAACTAAGGGGCGGTATCCTTCTTCAGCCAAAAATTGCTCAAATGCCCAACAGATTTTCTCTTCGTCATCAATCACTAAGACAGTTTTCATTGGTCGTCCCTCTACGGCGGCGACAGATAATTGGCAGCACAGAGGCATGCCGCTACATCTTCCTAATCGCTCTACGACGTAGCGTCGCCCCTCTGTGGCGACAAACTTAGTAAATCTTCAAGCCCCAAGCTCGCAAACACCCTCTGAACGGGCGGGCTGGCATCCACCATCAACAACTGCGCTTTACGCTTTTGAGCTTGTTTGGCGACCCGCGCCAACGTTGCGGCAATGGTCGTGTCGATGAAATAGATTTGCGACAGATTGATGATAATCTTCTTATCCGCGCGTTGCTTAATCAAAGCTTCAAGAGATTCGCGTAGTTCCTTGTTTAGGGTTTGATTGAGATTGCCAGAAAGTTGGACCAAAGTGTTTTGTTCGCTGTATTCGATTTTGAGCCAACCTCCTTTGGCAATGGTATCTTGTTTTTTCTTCCGAAATAACATCCTTTGATTTCCTCCAATTCAATTTTTATCGTGTTGTATTCCCTGTTTATTAGCAAGCGTGTAAAATTGCACCGTATCGATATTGCCTCTGCCTGTCGTAGTCT
>DTYX01000048.1 GCA_012961655.1 Candidatus Poribacteria bacterium | reverse complement strand
TTCGCTTCGCTCACCGACGACTTCGTCTTACGGAATTTCGACCTACAAAATGCCCAACAGTGGTATTATACCTGCAAAACTAGTCTTAAATTGATCTGAATGGACATATCAACAACATGCCTCTTGCAGTAGAAACTAAGAGACCAGGTTTTTTGAGAAAACCTGGTCTCTGTGTATGCAACTCGCTTTGTATAGTTTTCGTTACTGACTTTTTATCTCGCCCCAAGTCGTGGTCAATTTATCTTTGACATCAACAGTCATGAATCCCTCTGCGTTTTCTGGTAACCAGTTAGTAATGAACTCAATTATTCCTGGGCCGCGCGGGTCTTCTCCAGGCCAGATTGGAGCATCTTTCTGCCATAGGGCGGCGATGATTCCACCGTACTTTTTATTTACAGCGACGGCTGGGTCAGCGGTTATATCATCGGCTTTAGCAAAAGCGGTAACCTCCCAATCGGTACCATCAAACTGCTCCAAGTGCCATGGACGTGCTGACTGAAATTCCTTCAGCGACTTAGGAAAATATTTCTTGCCTGCCTCTGTCGGCTTCTGGGGACCACCGCGGTTGCTAAATGTCAGTCCAGGGATGTCAAACACGTTTGCTGCGCCAGCAGGGCCATTATCAGCGCTTCTCACGCCACCTTCATAGCTCATGTAGAAAATCCAGTCTGCAATGTTGATAACAACATTGCCGTCCTCGATAAATTTCTCCACGTTTGAACCGTCTGGCTTCTTGTTGGGAAATGGGTAAAGCGCACTGGGGCAAGTGCCGGACACTGTCACAATAACATCCTGCTGACCATTGCCTGTATGAGCCTTCGTCCACTTTGCCAGAGGCGAGTCATCACCTATTTCATCGCCATCTCCAAAATCGTCGATCTTTCTAAAGATGCGCTTTATTCCGGCATCGTTCTTGATGAGCTCGGCTATCTCGGCAACAGCAACGGGAGATATCCAGCCTGGGTTTGTCGGACCGGTATACAATGCCAAATCATTCTTAGCACCCAAAGCTATTGACGTTAGCCCAAATATTAGCAACAAAGCCAGGGCTGCTTGAATATTGACTCTGTTCATAACTATATTCCCTCCTTTTGAAATTTTTCTCCTAAGCATGTTATCCATTTTTCTTTACCCCCCCTTCCCAAACGGGGTTGGGAGGATTTTCTATACAAAACGAATTGCAAAACCTAAAGTTTACGGAATACTCTGACATAAAGAATTGTTCTTTTCATGTTACAATATTTTTCCTTTCTAACTCTACTATTCTTTGCTTAAGTTCATCCACTTCCTTTGAAAGTCGGCTTTCGCGTCTTTCCCGATACGCGATTAATATCTGAGGGACGGCTATCACAACAATGAGAGTAACAAACGAAGCTATAATAATGCCATAAAGGGTATCTATCTTGTCGCCTATTTTTTGATTCATTGTAATAATATCATCCTTCGTTGCCATTTTACCTTTTATCGTAGCTATTTCTATTTTCATAGGCTCAAGTTCCTTGCGGATATCATCCTTCGTTGCCATTTTGCCTTCAAGCGCTTTTATATCATCTTTTATCGTAGCTATTTCTATTTTCAAAGGCTCAATCTCCTCGCGGATTATCTGTCTTATCTGTCCCACATCCTTCTCCGTAAGTTCTCCAAAACAAGGCGGTGTTAAGGCGAAAAACAAGTAGAACATCCCAACGAAGACGGGAATGATAATCGTGGAGAGAGCGGCTTTCCCCCCCAGCATTTGGGGGTAGGGAAGTGCGCTACCGCGTTGAAAAACGGTTCTCATGATGAAAAACTTCCTTTGTTTTCAGAAACTCGTTTTCTTTGAGTTGAATACTCTTTTGATCTTCCCCCAGGTTGTTGCTAACCTCTCCTTGGGAGAAACTGAGAGGTCTTGCATACTCTCGAATATAATGAGGTTATCGATTTGGACATGGGTGAGACGATTAGTGCGAAACCCGATTGTGCCTTCTGCATGCAGTGCCTTATCGTCTTCCCAGGTGCCAACCATCTCGTAACCCTCGGTATTTTCTCCCCGTATGAAAAACTCGAAGGAGAAGCCTTCAACAGCAAGTCTCACCTGATACCATGAGTCCATTTTCAGCTCAAAAGGTAGTTTTGTTGACTTCTGTTTTTTCCACGTCTCTCTTCCACCGTTTCTCCTGTACCACAAGATATGGTTTTTCGCAGCAGTGGGAAATCCATTCGGCACAAGCTGGGCCGAATATATGTTTTCCTCACCATCGGCTCTAAAAAGAATATCAAGCCGTTCGGAGGCGGGTTCGCTGAGCATTTGAAGATCCATCTGGCATATGAAGTCAGTGAATCTCTTCGAGCCAAATCCCCAAGCGGCACCGCTACTACCATCACTGACATTATCTAAAATTTCTAGAACTCCATTTTTTATGTCCCAAGTCTGGGATGGCTTCCACTTCCCCATGTCAATGCTCTTCTCTTCGAAGTCATCCTCAAAGAGAATACCCGCATTTACCCAGCCAATGAATGTTAAAGTTAGCAACGCAACAAGCCAAAAGATAATCATTTTTAATCTCATTGAAAAAACCTCCGTAACCACCTCTTGTAGGTCGAGATTCCGTAAGCCTATGCGAATGCGCCAGG
>DTYX01000047.1 GCA_012961655.1 Candidatus Poribacteria bacterium | reverse complement strand
GGCGTCCCCGCCTGCGGTATCTGGCGACAGCGACGCTACGGGATTTTGGAATTAAGTTAAAACATATTTCACAGAGTATTAGTGCATTGTTTTCTGCGGTCTTCCAAGAGGGTTTATTTTATCTTTACAAATCAAGCGCGGAAAATGGAAAGACAGGTATGAAATTTGAAGAGGTGAATTAGACATGAACGTCTCAGTTGAGGAAATCACGTGCAAGTCGAGCCTGACAGGCTCCGGCCGAAGTTATCGGTTGAACCCTTACGTGGGTTGTGAACATCGCTGTGAGTATTGCTACGCCACCTATATCGCCCGCTGGCGCGGAAAGAGCGGACCCTGGGGCAGTTGGGTGCAGGTGAAAACAAACGTGATGGAGGTGCTGGCGCAAGAATTGGTACGCAAAAAGGGGATAGATGTGTTTCTCTCCACTGTCTGCGATGTCTACCAGCCTTTGGAGCAGGAGTATGGAATCACTCGGCAATGTTTGTCGGTGTTTTTAAAAGCGGCTCAAGAAGACCCGGGCTTAGAAGTTTTTCTGCTGACTAAATCCGATTTGGTGCGACGGGATGTTGAGCTACTTCGGGCCTTCCCAGCGGGAACGCTGCGAGTAGCCTTTTCAGTCACCACGCCGCGGGATGAAGTTGCCGCCCTGTTCGAACCAGCCTCGCCACGTCCCTCGCGTCGTTTTGCCGCGGCAAAGGTTTTGAAGGAAGCGGGGCTCACCGTCGGGTTGCTCATCAACCCAGTTCTGCCTTACGTCACGGAGCATGATTTGCCTGCTCTGTTTGAGATAGCCGAGGAGTCCGGGTTGGACTTCGCCAGCTTCGACACGCTGCATTATCTTCGCGGGCATGTGGGCGGCAAAATGCGGCGCGTTTACGAGCAACTGGACCAGAAGGCCCGCATGCGACTGGAGCAGGCTCGGAACGACCCGGCGTCCTACGAGCGCGATTTGCGCCAGTTGATTGAGCATCTCGCTGAGGGACAGCGCCTAACTGTGCAGACCTATTTTTGAGCCTTAATTAGAAATATCCGCACAATGGGCGCGCTGGGCGAACGAATTTCTTGGGAACGGTATAAATTACAAACACCGTCAAGATGTTTATCGTAAAGGGTAAAAGGAGAAAAAAATGGCAAAAAAAATTATCAAAATTGGTTTGGTTGGCGCGGGGATGTTCGGTGGAGATGTCCATCTGCGGACTTATGCGGATTTGCAGAGAAATGGCATTGCCCCATGGTTGGGACGGATTGGGATGGATGATTGGGCGCGCGCGTCCGCGGAGATTGAGTGTGAATTGGTCGGGGTGTGTACTCGCTCGAAAGCCTCCGCGCAACGGGCGCGCGAGGAATATAAAAATCTGACGGGGAAAAAAATCGCACGGTTTCATGGAGAAACTCCCTGGCTTGACCTAATTAAAAGATTCCCCGATTTGGATGTTCTCGCTGTCGCTACTCCGGACAATTTACATACGCCGCCAGCACTCGCCGCTTTAAGAAATGGAATTCACGTCGTCATGGAAAAGCCCATGGCGTTGGATATCAATGAAGCGGATGAAATCATCGAATTATCCAATGAAAAAGAGTTGCTGGTCGGTTTGGACATGCACAAACGCTATGACCCCGACCACCTAAAGATTTTCACAGAATTGATAAATGAGATGGGCGACCCGATATTCGGCAGAGCGGTTTTGGAAGAGCCGCTGGAAGTTTCGACGAAGACATTTAAGTGGGCGACGCAAAGCGACCCATTTAGCTACGTAGGTGTTCACTGGACGGATTTGTTCATCGCATATCTCAACATAAAACCCGTTTCGGTTTTTGCAGTCGGTCAGAAGAAAAAGCTAATTACTGAATACAACATCGATGCTTATGATGCCGTGCAGGTCAGTGTTATATTCGACAACGGCATGAATATACTGTTTGTGAATAACTGGATTACTCCCGAAGATTTTGAGTCAAATGTCAATCAAGAGAGCGAAATGCTTGCGACGAGAGGCAAAGTCGAGTCGGATTCACAGTACCGCGGTTTGAGATACTACATCGAAGGCAAAGGTAGTCATACAGCGAACACACATTTCACGCGCGATGTCAAGAGGCCGGATGGTTCCTTCGCCTACGTCGGTTATGGCAAGGACAGCTTGGTTGCGTGCATCCTGGGAGTTATTCGCATGAAATTCATTGGCGAATCTCTAGCCGATATCTCAAAAACCTATCCCGACGCAGAAGAGGGCAGGTTATCCGTCGCCATCATCCACGCGGCGCGAATTGTTCGAGATAAAAATTACGAATATCTGAAACAAGGTCTGGGCGCGCCAGTCACTGCTTGCCTCAGCGAAAAGGGAATTACGATTCTTGACCCATACGAGGGGAATAGGGTTATCTACGGGAAACCTGTCTAAATTTTGTCCAAATAATTTGACAGGGGGAAGTTATGACTTGGAATTACCGTCATGAGGATTCCACTGGCTTTGGGGCCGCTTCTTGCTCCATCGCCGAGGCGCTTGCTGCATTCTGATTTGCGGTGCTGCCCACCCTACTTCATCACATTTTGTGAATCATCCAACTATCTCCTTCAAGTAGGACACAAACTTCTCAACTGCCGTCATTGGGTCTTCGGCTGCTTCATATTCGATGGACAGATAACCTTTATAGCCTGCTTTTGCTAGAATATCGGCAATCTTTCGGAAATCAGCTATCTCTTTGCCTGAAGGTCCGGGTATTTCCGTCTTCGCATGGCATGTGATAGCATACGGGGCAGTTTTTTCTATACCTTCATAAGCGTTACGGTAGTTTCCCGTATCGAGATTAACTCCGAGCCATTCATCATCCACCGCTTTGATGATAGCTAGCGTCTGTTCCGCGGTAGAGGTAATGCCACCGTGATTTTCCAAAGCCAAAAGTATTCCTCTCGGTTTAGCGTAATCGAGACACTCTTTGAGACTATCAATGCACCAGTTACGAGCTTCTTCCTCGGCATGTCCCGACGGCGCGCCGCCGGCGAACACTCGCATACACGGGGCGCCGAGTTTGACGGAATTATCTATCCAACTTTTAGTCATCGTCACTTGTTTGGCTCTCTCAGCTTCATCGGCGAGACAGAAATTATTGCCAACCGCTGTCCCAGAAATCTCCAAACCTAACAAGTAGGCTTTCCGTTTCAGACTATAGAGAAATTCATCGTCAGTCGATGGAAAATAGTAAGATGTCAATTCAACGCCGTCTAATCCAATCTCAACGCCTTTTTCGAGGAAATCGAAAAGAGACATCTCTCCGCTCGACAAATACTGGCGGAATGAATATGCACAACAACCAACTTTCATTGCAATTCTCCTTGTATAATATGTAGGTCGAGATTCCGTAAGACAAAGTCGTCGAATTTGGAAATTC
>DTYX01000046.1 GCA_012961655.1 Candidatus Poribacteria bacterium | reverse complement strand
CGCCTCTAAACCTTGCAATCCGTATTCGGCAAGCTCGGAGGCTATTTCCAAACGTTCTTTTATCGGCATTTCAGGCACATATCGGTCATGAAATCTACCTCCACCAGGGGAAAAAAACCAAACTCCGGCGGAAAACTTCGGTTTGAGACGAAATTCTTTCAGATGTTTTACCAAATCATCGCTGGTTCGGACTTTTGCTTGATTTCGCAAATCTTTCATTGATATACCTCCATCTATTGTTAGAGATAAAGTGGAAATCAGTCAGTATCTACTGGTGAATTGGTTACTGATGAGTGGTAAGTGATGAATTGGTAAGTAACCTATAAAAAGTTTTGTTCATTTTCTTCTCCCTTGCTCCAGTGATGCGGATTTTCTTTAGGTTACTTAATCATTAATTAAACTCCCCACTGCTCTGGCATACGCCTCTGGAGTGCCGATGTCGTAATACTCGCCTTCTGTTTCATAAGCGTAATAACCCTCTTCTTGTCGCAAAAGGTCTAAAGCATTTGTCAGTTGAATTTCACCGCGTTCTAGTATTTCATGGTCGATGTGATACTGAATGCAATCAAAGATATTTGGCGTTAAGATATATTGCCCGAAAATGCAGAGATATTCTCCGGCCGCTAGTCCTTCAATCGTCAGATTTCCTATAGCATATTCAATTGTAGGCTTCTCTTTCAATTCCGTGACTTCATACAGGCGCGGGATATGAGGTATGCTTTTACCGCTGATTGTGCCGTAGAGATGCAACACCTCTTCCGGCCTTTTCATGACAGCGGAAATGCTTCTTCTAACTTCTGGAAAGATCTGGATAATCTGTTGAGCGCATCGAATTTCTGTGTGCGATTCATAGATGTGGTCGCCTAACATCAATAAAAAGGGTTCATTGCCAACCCAGTCCTTAGCGCAATAAACCGCGTGCCCAAACCCTTTTTGCTCATCCTGAACGACGTAGGAGATGCGACGTCCCAAATCCAGCAATTTCTCAGATTGTTTCATTATCTCTGGCGATTTTGATAGACGCTGCTTCAAATCATGCGGAAGTGGTTCTTTGAAGTATCTTTCGAAATCTATCCCGCCATCGGGTTGAACGATAAGGCACACTTCCTGTATTCCAGATTCAACCGCTTCCTCAATTATCAATTGTATAGCGGGCTTAGCATAACCATCCTTGTCTACAATTGGGAAGAATTCCTTTTTGACTGACTTCGAGGCGGGATATAATCGTGTTCCATATCCAGCGGCTGGAATAACGGCTTTTCTAATCAGATTCATCTTGTCCTCCCCGAAAAATCGGGATTTTCAACTTAACTATCATCATTAATGGCTTCAATGTTGAGTTTAAAGCATTCAACGTCCAACTCTTTGAGTCTTTCTATTAGCTCTTCCCGTTCGTTTTCGCCTTTGGCGACAAATTGCGCTGAACCATCACCTTGTGAGCCAACGCCTTTTCCGCCCCAGATGAGATGTTTAATTTTGGGATACCCCAAGACTCGATGTAATTTGGGCGCGGTTAATTCTTCGGGACATGCGGGCTGGACGAATTCATCAAATACCTGCTGCGCCTCAATCATCAGTTCGCCAACTCTCTTACTATCACCTTCATTAATTGCTTGCTTAGCTCTGAAAAGTATCTCTTTGTTACGAAGTCCCAGGGCATATCGAACATCCTCACTGATTTTTCCTAGACTCTCTCTCAAACATTTATTCAAGTCGGCGAGTATTTTTCTCGTATCCTTGCCGGATTTCAAGTCGACAATCACCATAGAAATCGGCTTTTGAGGAGATAGTTTTTCCACCTTCATTTTATCTCCATCAAACGTTAAGAAAACGGGGACTCGTCCATAGGCGCAAACCTGGTCCATTCTACCGCATTCGGAACCGGTGAAAGTCTCTCCCAGATAAGCGTATTCCATCTCATCTCTTATTGTCAATCCAAGCTGATATATTCGATTGAACGCTCTTGCCGTGAGAACACAAATCGCCGCGGAAGAGGATATCCCTCTTTTAATAGGCAAATTCATTCTGTTATGTATGATTAATCCTCCGACGCGATATTTCTGCCGGAGATAGTAGGCGACTCCGGCGCTATAGCTGAAAAATCCACCTTTCTTAGCTTCATGCAACAGAACATCTTCACTCATATCTACTGCATGCGGACCAATGACTTCTCCAGTTGGTAAAATTGAAGTTATAATAAATTGATTCGGATGAGGTTGTATAGTTGCATTAATACCTTGATTGGTACCAATGGCAATACAATGACCCGCTTCAATAGATGGGTCAAAAACTCGATATTCACCCGCCCAATCTGAATGTTCTCCAAATAAACATAATCGACCTGGAACGAAAAGCTGTATTTTTTCCATCGACAAAACTCCTGGTAACTGGTAGCTGTTTAACATCCCCAAATTAGTATAGCTAAAACAGATGCTATAATGGCAATCGCCATGAGGAAGTAGTACATGTAAAACAGAGTTTTCCTCTGCCATTTTTTAAACTTTCGACTAAATTTTGCTTTAGATGATTGAAGCTTTTGTCTCTTTTGACCCTCACTAGTAGAGGCCGCGTGGGTTTGAGAACGTCGTTGTCGCCATGATGACTTCGATTTTAATTGCTGTTTTAGTTTCGCTGAGATTCCTATAATCTCATAAAATTGAGAACCTGTCGGATGCGTATGTGATTTACAACGGAATATGTTTTCAACTAACGAATAAAGTTTTGGGTTTATAAGCACTTGCCCGGGTTCAGCAGTATGAGCTAAATCGGCCGCTTCTGTGGTTAATGATATCTGTTTATAATCTAGTATCGCATCATAACTTATTGGTATATCACCAGTGCTAATTCCCAGTCGAAATGATGGAAAATTGACTCTCAATTCACCCGCCGCTTCTATGGCTCGTTCGTGGTCATTTTGATATGCTGTAGGTAATCCAAATATGATAATAACACTATCATCTGTGAGCCGATATATCGTTCCCACATATCGATGCGCAATTCTACTTAGCTTGTCGTACTGTTTACCCGGTATTGTTTTATCAGCGCAAACCGATAGTACAGTTATAGTTTTTGTGGCTTTCATCTAATATCAAAAATCTTTTTAAGACTCTTTACTTTATCGTCTTCTCAATTCCCACTCGACCCAATTTGAACGTCTCAGAAACTTTTCTTAACCGGTCTAGTGTCCCGACATCGTAATGGTAATTTTTATCTTCCATATATAAAAAAACTTCATCTTTTGCGATAAATTCGGGAATAACGTCGTAACTGAAATCCTTTCCTTTTTGGATATTCTCACTTTTAAGTATCTCATTGGCGCAAAAAAAGACTGGTATGCTGGTTATTACATCAAGCGATACTTTTTCCCTATACGCAGTCACCTTTGAATTTGCGCCACATTCAATAATTCCCGTCTCTATTGGCAAACCCATTATTCCATTTAAGGTCATGACGCCGCGATGCTGTTTATGATATTGATAGAAATTTATCAGGTTCGTTGCTGTAAGAGTATCGCCATAGTAAACTAAAAAATCTTTCTCATTTTCAAAATAAGATTTTGCCTTCGCTAATTCACCTGCTGTACCCTGTAATTCATCACTTTCTGAATATTCTATCTTCACGTTCCATCTTCTTCCATCGCCAAAATAGTTCATCACTTGCTTTTTCAATACCCCCACCGCCATCACAATATCCACAAAACCGTAACATTTCAGATGTTCGACGATATGCTCTAAAACCGGTTTTCCATCTATAGGAATCATGTTTTTATTTATACATTCTGTCAGTGGCCGCATCCTTGTACCTTCACCACTTGCCAATACCAATGTTTTCAAAGTTGTACCTCCTGAATCGTCTTTACACCAATAACAACTCTACTGTTTCACAGATGATTCTCAAAACCCGTTATCCTATACAGAAGGAAAGAATTCTTGTCAGATTTTTTTTCAAATTCTTGCGATTGACATATCTATTGATTAGGTAATTTCCGGTGGAAATTTGAAGGGAGGAGAAGTTGGCATTTTGAGTGATAATGTTCGCTTCGCTCACCAACGACTTCGTCTTATGGTTATTTTTTTTATTATCAGTAGATTTGAGATTCACAGGTTTAGGTTCTGCTAACACTATATCCCCCAAGGGAAATGAGGTACAAAAGTCACTGTCGACGCGGGGATTTGTTAATACAGTGATATGAGGAATACGCTCTATAGATAATTTTTCTACAGTAGCGGCGAGATTAATTAAAAAGTTAAGTGACAACGATGCAGAGATAGTCACATCGCTTCTCGGAAGCTCGCTTTTCTCAACAGGTCCACTTTCACAAATCGGTGTAGTATATTCAGACTTGAGGTTAACTATTGTACCATCGGCATAAAATGTAATTAATGGTAGAGATTCCATTAAAGATTGGTTGAATGCGTATAGAATTTTGTTATATTCTGTTTTATTTAGATTAAACTGAAGGTTCGCGCCATCTATGGATGGTAAATTTATTATACACAACACAATTCGGTATTCGTTTAACCTAGCTTCTCCTGTAACCAAAGTCTGAGAAAGATTTTTAGTGGTGGATTCATATTCAGTAAAGTTTTTTGATGCGATTAACATTCTAACCCGTTCTCCAGGAGACATAGGATAATGGTAACCGCATTTGGGACAGATTTTAAAATTTCGCTCTAATTCTTTGCTAAACGTAATCTCCCCACAAACTTCACACCTATTCCATAGTCCATCCGGAATATTT
>DTYX01000045.1 GCA_012961655.1 Candidatus Poribacteria bacterium | reverse complement strand
GCACCTTGTTACGCAAGTTCGAAACTTGCGCTACATCTTGTTAGCAATCCGCTTGGGTTACATCTTAATCTCTTCTCATGGGGAATTTCTGTAGCACTTCTAAAAAGAAAAAATTACATATTACGCATCACGCATTAAGGTCCACGAAAAGTATGGTTCACGAAAGTATATACAGAAGACTCGTGTATTATTCACAGAATACAGGCAAGAAACCGTTGGAATCACAGGACGTGGGGTAATTCCGAATTGAAAACTACCTAAACCGGTTTTACGAGTGAATCTTCACTGAAACATCAATTGCATAATATTAAAAATACTCGTACAAGAAATGGATTGACTCAAGCCGAAATTTTTGCTTGATAATGACATGTATATCATGTATAATTTGCGTAAAATAGACGGTAAAAATGCGTATTTTTTTAGGAGATAAAATGGCAAAATATCACATTGCGGTAGTTGGGCCCGGGTATATCGGGCAGGCGCATATTAGTGCAATCTTTGATAACCCAAGGGCGGAATTGAGGACAATTGGAGGAACAGACCGCAAGAAGCTGGAGAAACTGCGTTTTGAGCAATTCGCCTGTGGGCGAGTAACGACAAACTATGAAGAGATTATTGAGGACAAAGAGGTGGATATAGTCTACCTCTGTACGCCGAACCGTCTGCACGCGGATGAGGCGGTGTCTGCCCTTGAGGCTGGCAAGCGCGTCTTCTGTGAAAAACCGATGGCGACGACGCTGGAGGACTGCCGCAGGATGGTCGAAGCGGTGAACAAATCAGGATGTCATTTGATGGTGGGTCATGGCGCCCGTTTCCGACCGTTGCATATATCAGTTAAGGAACTTTATGAATCGGGTAAACTGGGAGAAGCTTGTTTCTGCGAGTCGGATTATATCCATTCGCTTAGGTCGTTTTTAGACGGTCCAGGTCACCAGTGGTGGCAGCATCCTGATGAGGGACAGTTTGCAGTGATAGGCGGCGGATGCCATCCGCTCGACCTGATGCGTTGGATTGTGGGGGAGTTCGAGGAGGCATCGGCTTACGGAACGACGAAGGTGTTGCACGATGTCGATTGGGACGATACGGTGATTGCGACGCTGAAGTTTAAGAACGGGGCGGTGGGCAAATGTCTGGTGTCGGTCGGAGCGCCCAGACCCTATGCGATGAATTTCAGTCTTTATGGTACGGAGGGGACGGTGGAGAACAACAAACTTTTCCTGAAGGCGTTTGGAGAAGTCGAGCAGTTTACCGAGATGCCTCTGCCGGTGCTAGGTGAAGTACACAACTGCGCCGATGAGCTGGAACATTTTCTCGATTGTCTTGACGCAGATGAGCCTCCGATGATAGACGTGCGGGACGGCGCGCGCACAGTGGCGGCATGCTTGGCTATTGTCGAGTCGCTGGAGACTGGAAAGCCAGTGAAAGTGGTAACAGAATTTTAAACTAAAGGAGAATAATGTATCATGACACTTTATCAAAAGCATATAACTTTTGCGTTAATTTTATTATTTATCTTTGCAACCTTTGGCGTTGCCGAAGAATCAACAGATGCGGAAAAAGCGGTGGACGAAAGTTCTCTCTTAAATGAGATAAAATCTTTGAAAGAACGCATCGCCCACTTAGAGGACGAATTGACTCAAGCGGTCGCCGAATTAGAGCGGATGCAAGGACCCCCCAGAAATACTTCAGATTCAGCAATTGATGTGGACCCTGAAAAACACAGATTGGAGGTCGAACGGCATTTGGCTTATAAAGAAATGGATGTAAACGCGGAAATGCGGAAACTGGAGTTAGAACAGGATTTGGCTCAGAGACAATCAGAACAGCAACGAAATATTATTACTTTCTCCGCCGAACAAGAAGCAGAGACTACCAAATTCCAGTACGAGATGAAACAATCCGTGCGGGAAAGGGAATACGAGAAGAATCGGGCTATTGAGATAGCGCGCATTGGACAGGAACAGGAAATTAGGGAACGTGAAATCGAAATGGCACTGGTCATAGAAACTGCGCAAATCGACCAACGCAGACAAGTTCAAGAGGCGGAGATTGAGAAAAACGCGATGATTGAAAAGGCTCACATCGAAAAATATACCACTGTTCATTTGGCGGAAATGGACGCGGAACTGGAAAAACAGAGAAAAGAATTGGAGGTAAAACAAGAGATGCAAAAAGTGAAAGAAGAGATAGCCGCCATAGAAGCGGAACATCGGCAAAAAATGGCGGGGTTGACCAGGTTAGCCGTTCTTCCTCTAAACGTCAAGGCGAGTGAGATAGCCGATTTAGTGGAACCTTTTCTGTCAGAACACGCCATTGTATCTGTGGATGACGAGGGAAATGTTCTCGTTATAAGGGATGTAGAGCATTGCGTCAAAGACGTTGAAATGATAGCTGAAAAGCTGGATATCCTGCGAGAAAAAAGTGGTCAGGATACTAAATAGGAGTGTTTCGTATGAGACTTATTGGCACTGCAGTCATTATAATACTTTGTTTCAATTATCCGATAGCATCCGCTGGCTATCAATATTATCCCAATTTTATTGGCAATACTTGGACATTAAGACACGCTGATGATGCTGAAGATAGGATTGTTAAAGTTGACCGAACCGCTGTAATCAGCGGACGGGAAGTCAATGTGTTGGAAAGGCGTACACCTGGCGGGATTGATGAAATGTACATCTTCACAGAACCAGATGGGATTAAGATTGTTCGTTCTGACGTCAACCTTGGGGGTTTTGCTTTGTCACTTGACTATGACACACCTGAGGTATTTATCCCCGCTTTCTTAGGGGTTGGTGTGAGTTGGACAATTAAAGGTGAAACAACCGTACTTGGATTTTCGGTTAAAGTGAACGCAAATGCAACGGTTGTCGCACAGGAAGACGTTACGACGCCTGTTGGGACATTTCGTAATTGTTTCAAAATTCGACAGGATTATGTTGTCAAAGCAGCTCTGCCTTTCCTTGATATCCCCTCTTTAGTAACATATATGTGGCTCGCCCCAAATATCGGTTTAGTAAAAGAGATGGATAGTAAGCAGGTAGTATTTGAATTGGTGGATTATAAATTGTTCTATCCGTGGGATGTTAACCATGACCTGAAAGTCGATGTTGTAGATTTAGCGGAAGTGGGAGTATACTTCGGCGCATTTTTTTACGGAACAGAAGCAAATAATCCAGATGTCAATCGTGATGGGATAATAGATATTTCAGACCTAGTGTTGGTCGGGAAACATCGTGGAGAAATTTATTTGCCAGGGCAATGATGGGCAAAAGAGGCGGTCTCTTTTGCCCAGCAAATGCTTTTGGGCACAAAGGATATAGATAAAAGAACATACAGCGGGGCGTAAGTTCTTAACCCGTCCGAAGTATTGCCACTTCGACTACCGGAATCTATCGTAGCCGAATTCGCAAGAATTCGGGCGGGTCAAAGATTTGCATCCATCTGTACTAGCCAATTACTTCAGCGCGCTCGATTAGTTCTTGCTGCTCGACGGGCGACAGGTCAACGAACCGGGTACTGAATCCGGCAACGCGCACGATTAAATCACCGTATTGTTCAGGATTTTCCCAGGCGGCTTTGAGCGTAGCTGCGTCAAAGCAGTTTATCTGCAGTTCTTGTCCCCCTTTGGCGAAGAAAGTTTCAATTAACGATAGCAAAGTATCAGGATTTGCATCGGACTTTGAGAATGTCAAGTTGAGGTTGTATCCTCCACGGTAGTTACGAGCGGCATCGAGTTTGAGGACGCTATTGAGAACAGCCGTTGGACCAGCTATAGATGTACCGGTTTGAGCCCCAATACTGTCAGCTACCGGCGTCCAGGCGAATCGACCATCGGGTGACGCTGCGATTCGCTTGCCGTCAAAGTGGTGCAGACTTCTGACCACGTGGCAAACCATATGCGGACGATGCCCAAATTTGGCATCAACTGCGTTGAGCACTCGTTCACGCATCGCCACTAGTTCCACTGCCCAGCGGTCAGCTCGTTCGTCATTGTTGCCCCACTTTGGCGCAGCTAGCAAGCGAGCGCGCACCGATTCAGCCTGGAAGTTGTTCCGCATCGCCTGGAGCAGTTCCGCCATTGAAAGGAAACCTTCCTCGAAGACTACCTGTTGGATTGCAGCCAGAGCGTTGGCGGCGTTGGTAAGTCCGCGTTCATAGATACCCGGAAGGTGGTAATCCATGCCTTCCAGCAAGTCAAGTCCTCGTTTTACGCAGCCGCGCATCAACGCCGAAGTAAAGGGCGTGGGGACACATTCAGCCATACGCCTCCGATGTTGTTCACCTCGTTTTCGCATCTCGAAAGCACGGCGGGCCATTGTTGTTTCGAGATAGTTCAGTAGTTGTGGCATATCACGAATTGAGTTTGGCTCCGGATGTTCAAGGAGGGTGCTGTTGAGAAGTTCAAGGTATTGGATTGTCCCACCAATCGTTGTAGCCGATTCTGCTGAACGTCCGGCGATACCCAGTTCATTGCAGCCGATGACGCAGTATTCCCAGGCGTCTTCCACAACAACCCCGGCGTTGATGAAACCCTGCGCAGTGGGCGTATCATTAATAAGCAGAGGCATGCTCACGCCCGAAGCAAGCATCTCGACCGCCCGCTGTTTGATTTGAGGGTCGATGCGCTCGTGCCAACGTAGAAACAGATGCGGGTCACCGACACGAACTCTATCACATGCGTCGAGGAAACACAGCGTCAGCGGGTTACACTGGTCTTGACCACGGTGATTCAAACCGCCGATTGTGATAGGTTGTGTCTTAGAGCCACGCCCGAAAATCGAATTGCTGGTAATCTTCAGCATGAAGGCAGCCAGCAAATTCGTCGCGAATTCAGGGTCGAAGGTATCATCAATGAACGGGGCAAGTATTCGGTCGGGCAAACCGATGGAAATCGACATGCCGTGCCCTTCAATAGCCACAGCTAAATGTGTGAGAACCATTGCTTGAAGACCTTCAAAGAGGTTTCGCGCCGGTCGAGCAGGAACATGCTGACAAGCTTGTGCGACGCGGAGATGTGCCTCACGCAGCACTGGATCCAAAGTTGACCGCGCGGCTACAGCGGCGGCGTTGGCGTATCGCTGTGCCCACCCTATCACTGCCTGAAGCGTAATCGACATGGCTTGACGGTAATCTCTTTTAGCTGGTTCAGTTTCTTTGCTATTATATCGCTGTGCCTCGGCTATCATCGACTCCAGCCCTTCATGGACTACCCGCCCCATGTCAACCGCGAGGTGGCCGATACCCGCTGCTCCACCAAAGCTTTTATCAGCCCAGTAGTCTTGCAGGTCTTTTGGAATTTGTCCATCGAGAATGCCTGTCAATCCCTCATTTTCGAGTAACACCTGCGGGGCAGCGCTAAACCCGTGCTCTGGCACAAGCATCCACGCCCGCGGACGCGAAGAGGTATTGCCTGCGAATACTGGATTCGATTCCATGTCCAGAGCCATGTGATGCAGTATATGAGCGAAAGCCTTCGCCCGTTTCAGAACCACATGTCTGTTTTCATACTGCCGATATGCCTCGGTGACCAGACGGGCGCGCTGCAGACAAACGGTATCCTCCGTAGACATCAATTCATCACGAATCTGTTGAATCAAGTCTTTCATATTGATTACCTCCAAAAATATAGCAAAAATTTTGAGTTTCTGTGATTCTCGTCAAAGCTCAAGAGTTACTTCAATACCTTCTTCAACCTGTTCCCAGTCGATGACAGAGTCAATATTCCAATTTTCGGGTTAGCCAGCGCTAAAACGCTGGACTGACCCGAAAACTTAACGGATCTAAACTAGGGTTTATCATATCAAAAGAATACACCAGAGTTCAAATTACAATTCTATTATTTCTATATTCATCCATGAGAAAATAATATCAGTTTTGAGGAGGGATTTCAATCTTTTTCATCATGTCATCTCTTCGATAATTTAATTTTCGAATCTGTCCAGGAAAAGAAAGTGATTTACCCCCATTTTTCAATGAGGTTAGTTTTGATGCGCGTTTTCGTCCCCTGTTTATAGATTTGATTTGGAATATACCCAACAGTGTGATATAATTAATAAGATTCCATCGTCCGAATTCCCCCGAAAGGATGTGAGGCTATGACAGAAGGATTTTCGATAAATGAGTTAGTTGCTTTTCTTTTGAGCGAGATTATTCGATTGAATGTGAATTCAGAATTAACTATGATAATTCTTCGCGAAAAAGGGTTAATATCGGAATATGAAGCGCGTTACGAAGAGACTCTAAAGTCAACGATAGATGATATGATAGCAAAATTTCCATTCCTGAAACCTTTCTTTCAGGAATTGCAAGCGCGGTTATCTGAGGAAAAGGTTGTAGAGAGTGAAGATGAAAAACTAGAAAAGAAGGAGGAGAAATAATGGGGATTAATGAAGATTTGATTTCAAAGTTAGAAGACAAGGCGGCAGTAATTCGCCGGCATGTGGTAAAAATTGCGGCGACAACAGGCTGTCACATTGGTGGGGCTATGTCGGTGACGGATATTATAACCGCTCTATACTTTCACTTCATGAAAATTGACCCTCAAAATCCGCAGTTGTCCGAGAGAGATTACTGTATTTTGAGCAAGGGACATACTGTACCTGCGCTATATGCCGCATTAGCTGAACGTGGATTTTTCCCAGTGGAAAGTCTCTCGACCTATCAGCAGTTAAACAGTATATTTGCTGGCCATCCGACCATGAAAGCGCCGGGAATCGAACTGGCGACCGGTTCATTGGGACACGGATTGTCAGTAGGCATGGGCATCGCTGTCGCTGTCAAAGCGGATGGAGAAGAAAATAAAGTATACGTGATAGTGGGAGATGGAGAGATTCAAGAGGGTTCCGTATGGGAAGCCGCGATGTCTGCGCCGCGGCATCAGTTGGATAATTTAGTCGCTATCGTCGATTACAATCAATTTCAAGCGAGTGCGGCGGTAAAAGATATTTTGCCGTTAGACCCCTTGGCGGACAAGTGGAAGAGTTTTGGCTGGGCTGTCTGCGAAATAGATGGCAACGATATGGCGCAAGTCGTCAAAGCACTGGCGAATATTCCGGCAGAACTTAAAAAACCGACGGCGATTATCGCGCACACTGTCAAAGGCAAGGGCGTCTCTTTTCTGGAGGCTCAACGGCGGGCACATTATACCAAACTTACCCCAGAGGAGACAGAGCAAGCGTATCGAGAATTAG
>DTYX01000044.1 GCA_012961655.1 Candidatus Poribacteria bacterium | reverse complement strand
GTTAGATTGAGGGTATTCCCAGAAAGTATGAGAGTTTCTAGGGTGGTACAAGGGGGCACAAATTTCTGCGATTTTTCATTCGTTTTTCCCCCCTCATGGAGCCATTGACAGTACCAGATATAGTAAGGTACGAAAAATGCCAAAGTTCCATAATTATCACTTATCAACTCAATATTATGTACTGTGCAAGAGATAGTTTATCTTACACTCCGTGCCTGCGCTTGGAATGGAAGGATGGAAGATTGGATGAATGAATCTCTTCCTTCCATCCTTCCAACGATGATTGTGGGATATGGTATCTTCCGCTAATTATTAGGACACAACTTCGGTTAAATATTAGGAATAAAACCATGAACAATAGAATATTTGGCATAGAGACGGAATTCGGCTGCTTGACGCCGGGCGACCGCTCGCTTGGCCCCCCTGAAGTCATCGCGGCCAGAGTAAGGAATCATGTTTTCAAGAATCAGCGTCTAGGCGTTTTGGATATGCACTACCGCAACTGGGGTGAGCCGCCTGGCAATGGCGGATTTCTGTATAACGGCGGTCGGTTGTATATCGATATGGGACATTTGGAATACGCGACCGCTGAATGTCGCAGTCTATTTGAACTCATCGCCCACGATAAAGCAGTTGAATGGATGATAATAGGAGCTCTAAAACGACTGGGTATTAAAGAGGAAGCCTCTTTCTTTAAAAATAATATCGACCATTTCACCGGCGCGACTTTTGGCTGCCATGAAAATTATCTTGTGCGACGCAACGTTCCCTTTTATGAAGTTGTTATTCCCAAGTTACTGCCGTTCTTCGTCACCCGGCAGATTTTTGCCGGTACCGGTCGGGTCGGATGTTATGAGGAAAGACTTTGGGAATTTGATGATGATTACGAGGATAACGGACCTCGACTCGTCGATTTTCAAATTTCTCAGCGCGCCGACCATATCGTCACCGAAATCTATGAGTGGATTCAGTTCAGCCGAGCCATCATCAATACTCGCGATGAACCGTTAGCTGATTACAACAGATACCGCCGCTTGCATCTGCTTGTCGGGGATACTAATATGTCAGAGTATGCCGCAGCTTTAAAAGTTGGCACGACGTGTTTAGTTTTGGATCTGATTGAAAAAAAGCGTCCATTGAAAAATCTGGGTTTATTTGACCATGTATATGCGATAAAACATATCTCCAGAGACCAGAGCCTTAAATGGATAGTGGAATTGGAATCTGGGAGAACGATTTCCGCCATAGATTTGCAGAGAGAATATCTCAAACCCGCTCAAAAGTATCTGAAAAATAGAGATTCGGAAACGGACTGGGTTTTAACTCAATGGGAGCAGGTGTTGGATGCTTTGGAAAGCGACCATCTGAGTCTCACGGATAAAATCGACTGGGTTGCGAAAAAATGGTTGCTTCAGACTTTCATGGAAGCGGAGCGTCTGACATGGGATGACCCATGGCTTGAAAGTCTGGATTTAGAATATCATAATATCGACCAACAGAAGAGTCTATACTACGAATTAGAGCGGAAGGGGGCAATGCAGCGCGTTACGACGGATAGCCAGATTCGAAAAGCCATTAAATCCTCTCCTAAAAATACGCGCGCCAAGGCTAGAACTTACATCATGCAGGAATTATTTCGGCGTAAAATGCCCTATATTGTCGATTGGGACTTGATTCATTCAAACTTCGGCGAACCGTTCAATATGAAAGACCCTTTTGAAACTTATGATGATGAAGTTGCATCATTTCTCAAAAGGTTAAATAAAGCTTATTCTAGACCGACTAGATTCAAAAAATCGAAACGGTCGCGTAGATATTAACATGGACTAAAATGAGCGAACATGATTACTGAAATTATTGAAAAGGAGGAATCAAATGGAAGCGTTAGAAGCAATTCGAAATCGCAGAAGCATTCGCAGATATTTATCAAAACCGATTGAAAAAGAGGTTATCGAGCAAATTATAGACTGTGGAAGATGGGCGCCGACCGCTATGAATCTGCAACCGTGGAAATTTGTAGTGGTTACTAATGAATCCATGCGCGCCAAGATAGCGAATATCACCGATTACGGCAAATTCATCACGGATGCCCCGGCATGTATCGCCGTATTCTGTCAAGATACCAGGTATTATCTTGAGGATGGGTGCGCGGCGGTCGAGAACATCCTACTCGGCGCAACAGCGCTCGGCATCGGTTCGTGTTGGGTGGCAGGCGATAAGAAACCTTACGCCGAAGAGGTTGCGAATTTGCTAGGCGTTCCCAGCAGATATAAACTAATAGCGCTGATAGCCCTTGGCTATTCCGACCAAAAGCCTCAAGGGAGAAGAAAAAGTTTGGCGGGAATGTTGTCTTGGGAGAAATATGAAACGTGAAACGTGTTGCGTGAGATGTAAAACGGAACATGAACTATACGAAACAATCTGCTAACTGCTTTGTGGCGAACCGAAACATGAATCACATACATATAACCTTCATTTGCACATTTTTGGTGATAATACCGTTATTTAGAGTGAACGCAGATATTAAATTCACCGATGTCACTAAGTCGTCCGGCATTAATTTTCAGCACGTAAATGCCGCGACGGGTAAAAAATTTCTCGTGGAAACCATGTGCGGCGGCGTCGCGTTTTTAGACTACGACAATGATTTCGACATCGATGTTTATCTTATAAGTGGCGCTGATTTGCCCGGATATACTTCTCCCACTCCGCCAATGAATCGCCTTTACCGCAACAATTCAGACGGTACGTTCACGGATGTAACAGAGAAAGCGGGTGTTGGTGATACGGGCTACGGTATGGGATGCTGCGCTGGCGATTACGATAACGACGGCGATGTGGACATCTATGTTACGAATTTTGGCTCAAATGTTCTGTACAGAAATAACTCGGACGGCACATTCACCGATGTAACGACGGAAGCGGGTGTCGGACACCCAGGATGTTCAGTGGGCTGTGCTTTCGCTGACTATGACAACGACGGTGATTTAGACCTCTTCGTCGCAAACTACGTGAAATTAGACCTGCAAAATCGTCCGATATGCGCGCAGGGCGGAATTCCCGCTTACTGCCGTCCTGAAGATTACGAAAAGGTCGCAAATGTACTATATCAGAACAACGGAGATGGCACATTCACGGACGTCACGCAGCAGGCCGGGATGACATCCTCGGGGAGGTTTCTCGGCGCGGTTTGGGGGGATTATGACGATGATGGATTCATCGACCTCTTTGTCGCCAACGATGCGCTCGAAAATTTCCTTTATCACAACAATGGCAATGGAACATTTACGGAAATGGGACTGCTATTGGGCGTTGCGCTCAATGAACACGGCGACGCTGAGAACTGCATGGGGGTAGATTTTGGCGATTACGACAATGACGGCGGGAAACAAAAACCGTTGGCTCGCTTTTAAACTCGTCGGAACGAAAAGCAATCGAGACGCAATCGGCGCAAAAGTGATTCTCACCGCAGGCGGACTTCGCCAGATACGTTATGTCAAAAGCGGTTGCAGTTATCTCTCTCAAAATGATATGCGTTTGTTCTTTGGTCTGGGCGACGCAAAGATGGCAGAAAGTGTTGAAATCCTTTGGCCGAGTGGTCTGGTACAACATTTTGAGAAAATACCCGCTGACCAGTATCTCATAATAACTGAGGGGCTCGAGAAATATAAAAATTACAGGATAAACAAAAAGTAGATGGAATTTTTCTTTGACATCCGGTTAAATATATGCTAAATTTATTGAGCCCGCCACTCTTTGTCGTAAAGCGTGATGCGTGAAACGTAAAACATAAAACGTAAGAAGGAGGAAATCAGAATGACATCCAAAGATATATCGAATATTGGACTGCTGGCATTTATCGCTACGATTTTCATCGTCTTTTTGACGACAGCAGCTTTTGCCAAAATCGACCCCGAGACAATCGTCGGAATGTGGCTGTTTAATGAAAAGAGTGGCGATATCGCTAAGGATAGTTCAGAGAGAGGGAATGATGGAAAACTAGAAGGTGGTTACAAGTGGGTGGATGGGAAGTTTCGCGGTGGATTGGAATTGGACGGCGCCACCGGCCACGTCACCGTCGAATCAAATGACAGCCTCATCCTTGAAGAATTTACCATCGTCTCCTGGGCGAATCTAGAAAGCAGCAAAGGCACTAGATGGCAATCTATCATGATGAAGGGACAGAATCCCCGAAACTATCTTCTGTGTGTGGATAAAGATACACAGAGATTGCAATTGAGCATTACCAAGGGCGCCAAAGGCGCCTGGGGTGGACCTATTCAGGGACCTGTCGTTACAGATGGAGACTGGCATCATCTCGCCGGACTTGCCGGAGAAAAAGAGGGACTCGTCATCTATGTGGATGGGATTGAGGTCGGCAAGCAACCTTATGCAAAGCCGAGTTTAGACGCCGACCCATCTCGCATGAGGATAGGCGATGGTTCCGCAGGCGGACATCAATGCAAAGGTATTCTGGATGAAGTTGGGCTTTTCAACGCGCCGCTCTCTGAGACTGAAATTAACAATATCATGAATAATGGGCTAGAGCAGTTCGTCCAAGATGTCGCGCCTGCTGGAAAACTCGCCACCACGTGGGCTAGCTTGAAAGAAAAAAGATGATTGGGACAAGGAAGCGCCGCTTTCAAGCATTTCGTTTAATCGCTTGGAAGCGGAGTTTTAATTTCGGAGGATTGAGATTTTGTATAAGGAAATCGAATTGAACGTAAACGACCAGGCCTATCAACTTCGCATATCTCCAAACGAAACGTTATTGGATGTGTTGCGCGATAGGCTACGGCTTACAGGGACTAAACGAGGATGCGACATGGGAGAATGCGGCGCTTGCACTGTCATCATGTCTGGGAAAACTGTCTATTCTTGCTCCGTTCTGGCGGTGGAGTCATCTGGTAAATCCATCACCACAATTGAGGGATTGAGCGAAAATGGCAAACTCCATCCAATTCAGCAGGCTTTTATCGACAACGGCGCCGTGCAGTGCGGGTTCTGCACACCCGGAATGATATTATCGACCAAAGTACTCTTGGACGACAACCCAAACCCAAGCGGAGAGGAGATTCGCGCAGGGATTTCGGGTAATCTCTGTCGATGCACCGGATATAGCAAAATCGTGGAGGCGATTCACGACGCCGCATCAAGGTTGAGGGAGTAAATACTACGCCTGGCTTTCGTTTGCAGAAGGAGTAAAATATCAGCAATATCAGGAAAATTTAGTCCAAGAAATCCAGCAATGAATCGTAAATTAACAATTAAAGGGGAATGTCGCTGACTTAATTATGGCATAGCCTGTCACCACAGAGGGATGACGCTACGAAACATCGTTGTGGAGGCATGCCTCCGTGCTGCCAT
>DTYX01000043.1 GCA_012961655.1 Candidatus Poribacteria bacterium | reverse complement strand
TATTAAACTCGATAACAACCTGAATTTAATAAGAAAAACAAGAAAAGAATCATGTCCTAAATGGACAGAACTAAAAGATTTTAAATGCCCAAATTGTTCCCTAGACAAGGATTCACATGAATTTTGCCCAGTAGTGGTAAATCTTGTCGATCTTTTTGATTTTTTTCGGGATGCGTTCTCTTATGAAGAGGTTGACATGTTAATTGAGGTTGAGGAAAGGGGATATGTTAAGCATACCACATTACAGGATGGAATAAGTTCTTTAATAGGTATATATATGGTTACAAGCGGCTGCCCCATTATGGAGAGACTAAAGCCGATGGTTCGTTATCATTTACCTTTTTCGACATTAGAAGAGACAAGGTATCGTGTGATATCGATGTATTTACTCGCACAGTATTTTTTATATAAGCGAGGCAAGAAGCCAGATTGGGAATTGAAAAATCTTGTTAAGATTTACGACGACATTCGAATAGTTAACAAGAATTTTTGCGAAAAACTGTCAGATATTAAAATTAAAGATGCGAGTATTAACGCGTTGGTTAAACTCGATTGTTTTGCCAGTCATGTGTCTGTTTCAATAGATATAAACATGCTGGATGAGATAGAATCGTTATTTAATCCATATTTTGAGTGAAAGGGAATATGACAGCGAATTCAAGGATTTATCGAAACAACATGGACGCAAAAGATGAAGTCAAAATATTGATTGCAGATGACCAAAAATCCGTATGTGATCTTCTTACCGAGATATTGGAACGGGAGGGCTATGAGGTTAAATCCGTCTCTGATGGGCGCACGGCAGTGCAGATGGCTAGAAAGAAGGAATTTCCCCTATTCATGCTTGATATCAACATGCCCGGGTTAAACGGAATAGAGGCGCTAAGGAAGATAAAAGAGATTGACCAGGATGCTCAAGTTGTGATGATAACAGGCTATGCGTCCTTTCAGACAGCTATAGAAGCAA
Organism: Candidatus Poribacteria bacterium; assembly: GCA_012961655.1. Classification (GTDB taxonomy): domain Bacteria; phylum Poribacteria; class WGA-4E; order DTYX01; family DTYX01; genus DTYX01. The sequence continues at coordinate 4,090 of DTYX01000043.1, read as the reverse complement.
TTAGAAACGGCGCAAGTGATTATATCACGAAGCCGTTCAATAATATAGAATATGTTATTAACATCGTCAATCGTGTATTAGAAAAACGCCGGTTGATAGATGAAAATAGGAGACAACTTTTTGAATTAAACGTCTTATACAAAGTCAGTAATGCGATTAGTAACATTCTCGATTATCATGAACTTTTTGAAGTTATTATGGATTTCATCAATCAGGTTATAGATTGCGATTCATGTGTATCTCTCCTCGTGTCTAACGGGAAAGCAAATTTTACTTTTAAAAGCCCCCATCCCGTAACTTTGGAGTTCATCCAGCAGGTGAAATCCAATTTAATCCAAGCGTTTAACATTCTTGCCGATGTCCCGATTCACGCACCTGAAAGTGAGGATGCACCTTTAAAATCTATATCAGCTTTCTTCAATGTACCCCTGATTATTCGAGGGAAGCCGGTGGGCATGATAAATATTTCCAGTACAAAGAAGGATGCGTTTTCTGAAGATGATATACGACTACTTTATACGATAGCTAATCAGGCATCTACCGCGGTTGATAGACTAAGAGCGGTCATTGCCGCGGAGAAAAGTAAGATAGAGACGATGGTAGAGAGCATGAGCGATGGAGTTATAATGATTGATGAAAAGGGTGAGTTAGCCATCATGAATCCTGCCGCCCGAAGGATGCTAAGTATTCAAACAGATGATAGCATAGAACAACTCAATACGATGTTCGAGGGTTTAACCCCCGAACGGACGGATTTTGGACTATTGGAATATTTACGTATCAGCCTGACAGAGGGAAAGAAACAGACTCAAGAAATAGTTATAAATTCCCCTACCCCCCCGGAATTGGGAATGTGGAATGCGGAATCTCATCAACATACAATTTTGCAGGCGAATATTGCGCCAGTGGAGACTCCTGAAGGGAAAAAACTTGGCGCTGTGGCTGTTCTGAGAGATGTTACTAGAGAAAGAGAGATAGACAGAATGAAGTCAGCTTTTATCTCAATTGTATCTCATGAATTACGAACACCGCTTGCGAATATTAAGAACGCTGCTTCTCTTGTTGAAATCGCTGGCGAAGTTAATGAAGAGCAAAGGGAATTTCTATCCATAGCTATGCAGGATAGCGATAGATTAGCCAGGCTCATCGAACAACTCCTCGACATCTCAAGGATTGAATCTGGCAGAATGGATTTAAACATGGAAATGGTCGGTATTGGGGAAGTCGCGTCCGCTAGCATTGAGTCTTTAAAACACCGGACTGAGGAAAAAGGGATTTCGATAATTAATAACATACCCGAAGATTTACCATACATCTCGGCTGATAAAGACCGACTACAACAAGTATTTTCAAACTTGATTGACAATGCCGTCAAATTCACAGATAAAGGTGGAAAGATTAATATCGAGGCAAAATATATCTCCGCAGTTGATGGAGAAAAAGATGATTTTGTGGAAGTTCGTGTTATAGATACGGGAATTGGAATTGCACCGAAAGACTATGAAAAAATTTTCGATGAATTTCAGCAGATTGATACATTTTATTCTCCACGTAAGACAGGTGGCGTGGGATTGGGTTTGGCAATAACAAAGAAAATCATCGAACAACATCATGGAAGAATATGGGTTGAAAGCCAATTGGGCAAGGGGAGCCAGTTTATCTTCGTACTACCCAGGGCAAAATGCGAAAAGCGAAAGTAAGGAATAGTTTTTCCTTTCGACTTCCGTTATAGGGAGGGAGTAGAAAATGCCAGGTGAGCAAAAAGCAACGTCCCGATACTCGGGATTACCGCAAATTTTATTGGTGGATGATGAACCTAACTTTGTGAAGACAGTGGAGTTTTTTTTGAAGGCAAATGGATATCAGGTTATCGTCGCTACAGATGGACAGGAAGCTCTTCAAAAAGTAGAGATGTTCAAACCAGATTTGATCCTTCTGGATATTATGATGCCTAAGATGGACGGCCTTGAAGTCTGCCAGAAATTGAAGTCATCAGAGAACACACTTTCAATTCCTGTGTTAATGGTGACAGCAAAATCGCAGAGAGAAGATGTAACCAAAGCAGCGCAATCAGGGGCTAATAGCTATATCGTAAAGCCTTTTAACCTTGTAGATTTGGTCAATAAAATCCATTCAATGTTGAAAAATCCCGATTTATCAAAGTAGAAATGAAGGCTTGTCTTGGGCAGCCCGAAGGGTGTATCGAAAGGAGTGATTAACCATAATGCTGAAAAATCCCGATTTATCGCGGACGCCAAAAGATAGAGATTTTGATGGAGAAGCAATTATCACAGAACTACATGGAAACATATATCTTACCGTCACCCGGCCTATAGGACAAGGCAAAAATATCACTATGGAAGCAGTTGAAAAAGAATTGGCGCTGAGGGGTATTCACAATGTGAACTACGAAGTAATTAAGCAAGCCATAGAAACCCGTAGTGGAGAGCCGATTAAAATAGGAGATTTAATAAGAAAAACAACGGTTTACGACGCTGCGAAAGAAACGCTAAAGAAATTCACTCAAGAATTGGAAATTACCGTATATCAGAAAAAAGATAAAATCAAAATTACGATATCAGAAGATAAAATGAAAGCTTACCTTCAAGTAGATGCGCTCGTGGGGGGTGATTGTGAAGAGAAGCTCTCACGCATAATGGAGAAATTAAGAAAAAAGAAAGTAATCTATGGAATCTATAAAGAAAAAATTGTCGAGGTGATAGAAAATAAGCTTTACTCCCGAAAAATCTTAGTGGCGGAAGGTCAACCGGCAATAGAAGGACGAGATGCTGAGTTGATTTATCTGTTTCCCAAAGAATATAATGCCACGCCCAGAGTAGAAATGCAGGGGGATATAGATTATTACTACTTGGATGGCGCACAAGCTGTTGAAAAAAATCAAGTATTGGTAAGAAAAAAACAAGCTGTTGTAGGAAGAGCAGGCATAAATGTGAGCGGGAGGACAATTAAGGTTAAAAAAGGTCATGATGTGCCATTGCCGCAAGGTAAAAACACCATACAATCAAAAGATGGAACAGAGCTTTTAGCAGCTATCAGCGGTTATCTGATTATCTCCAACGATAAAATTAACGTTGAACGCAAACGTATGGTAATAAAAGGAGATGCCTCTTTAGAATTAATAAAAAATTCATCCCTTTGCGGAGTTTATGCTGAGCGAATGCGAGGTACTCAAGGACAGGCCTTTACAGGAGACGTTACAATAACAGGAGATGTCTTCCCTGGAGAGAAAATCTTTGCAACCGGTGATATAGAGATATTGGGGAGTATCCATGAATCAGAAGTCTCCTCCGAAGAGGGTAACATCTTTATCTACAGAGGAGGTTATAACGCCAAAATAAAAGCTATGGGCAATGTAGAAATAGGTATTGCCGAAAATTGTACGATAGATGCTAAAGGTGATGTGCTAATCCATCAGGGACTGTCAAGCTGTATCGTCACATCTGAAAATCGGATTATTGTTAATGGGGAGGAAGGTATCGTAGGCGGTTCAGCCTACGCGGGTCTAGAAATCCAAGCGGTCAATATCGGTTCACAGGAGAAAATATCAACTGAAGTGGGGGTTTTTGAAAATGTCTCATTAGCAAAAGAGATTCGATTAATGCTCGAAGAGCCTAAGAAAGTAGGCGAACAATTGAATATCGATACAGAACCAAATATCCTGTTTGAGTTGATGAAGGAATATATCGCTCAAAAAGAGAAAGTTGATGAGTTAAAATTACAGCAAGAAGAATTGGAACTATCTGCATTCTCAAACTCGCGTAAAGTACAAGCTATAAAAGTTAAGGATACCATCCACGAAGGTGTGACAATTCAAGTTGGAAATGCTAAAACAGAAGTAAATAAGCCGATGCATCTCAAATATATGGAGAATTATATTACAATCTATAACAGTAATGGTAGACTAGCACGACGAAAGGTCACGTATGCGGAATAGGCGTATTCCGAAACGTTCCCCCCTTTGAAAAAGGGGGGTTAGGGGGGATTTCCGAATTGCTACATGATTCGTACTAAACTGCCAAAAGGAACGCACGACTTCGTCTTAGCATTCACTTCATTCACCGACTTTGTC
>DTYX01000042.1 GCA_012961655.1 Candidatus Poribacteria bacterium | reverse complement strand
TCGATGACTTTTAAATTGTTCTCCTGGAAATCGAGGGTGGCTTGTCTTGTGTCGATAGCTTTTTGACGGGTTTTGATGTTTGCTTCTTGTGATTCGACAGTCTGTATCTGTGATTCAACGTTTTTTCTCGCCGATTCGTATTGAGAAAGGGCGTTAGCGCGCTGCGCCTGCGCATCTTCCAAAGCTTTTTTCGAGACGAATTCTTTTTCGTAAAGCTCTTCAACTCTCTTAAATTCCGATTCGGCATTGTTGAGATTTACTTTTGCCGATTCCTCTGCCGCTTTATATTGTTCCAAAGCCAATTGAGCCTGTTGGAGCGCGATTATTGCTTGCTGAAAGGCAATTCTATCCTGCTCCAAATAGTTTTTCGTCGTCGCTATATCTGTTTTCGCTTGAGAAATCCGTTGAGCTTCTGCCGCCTTTGCAGCTTCATAAGCGGCTTTAGCAACTTCGACGGCCTCATACGCTTGCTTGAGCGCGCTGTCTTGTTGCTGTTCTGTCAGATTCGTATTCAGTTTTGCTTGCTCCAATTGCGCTTTTGCGGCATCTAAGTTCGCCTGCGCTTGCTTTTTTTCCTCTACTATCCGCGCGTCGTCAATTTTAAGTAGAATCTGCCCTTTTTCAACTTTGTCTCCATCTTTGACGTAGAGCTTCTTAATTTCGCCCTCGACATTAGACTTAATCTCTACCGACAAAAGAGGCTCTAAATAACCAATCTCCTTAATTTTCACGATGAATTCCCCGCGCCGAGCGACTTCAATCTTATCCTCATTTCTGTTTTTCTTACTTCTAGAAACTCTAACTGCGCCGAGAGCAACGAAAATTACAATAACAATAGCTACGCCAATGATAATAAATTTTTTCATTTCCATCTCCAAATTTAACGTGTTGCGTGTATTGTTCATCGAAAATACGTAACACGCCTTCCCTTCTTTGCAAGACCAAAGTGATAAAATGACGATAGTAGAATTTCTTACAACTCTCCCATTGCACGTTGTAACGAGCTTTTAGCGATTTTATAATCGTAGAAAGCGCGCACCTGACTGGTCAATGCTTGAGCATAAGCGGCTTGTGCATCAAGTAATTCCAGTAAAATACCCATTCCTTGTTCAAACCGCCCATTGGTGACCTCCAAGGAGAGTTGTGCGTCTCGGACTTGCTTATCAGAAATCTCCAGGGCTTTCTCTGCGCGTTTGAGATTCAGATAGGCTTGATGTACTTCAAGAGCGATATTCCGCTCTAATTTGCTGGAGTCTTCGCGTATCTGTTCCAGTTGCGTCTCCACTTTTTGCACTTGACGCTTGGATACCCCACCATCAAAGAGCGGAAATGTCAAAACTGCAAGAGCATTCCAACTACGGAAGTTTTTAAAATTTTCTCGCTCACGCAGATATTCATCCAGATAGACATTGTAATCGTATTCTGCTGTAAGCCTAGGCCAACGTTGCAATTTCGCTAAAGTTAATCCCCACTCCAAACTTTTGATGGTCGCTTCATATTCTTTTATCTCGGGGCGATTTTTCAGCGCGGTTTCTATTGCATCATCGACGCTCATCTTTTCGCGCTCAATAAAACCCGTTTGTATATATCTTTCATAATCGGGGTCATCGAGGATATCAACTAATATGCCGGTATCCAAGCCCATCAAGTTGGGTAGCTCTGCCATAGCAATCTCCACCGCATTCTGGTCGTTTATCAGATTCAATTCATCATTTGCCTCTCTGACTTCAGCAGTGGCGACATCAGCCTCTATTAATTTTCCTGCATCTCTAAAAGCTCTAATCATTTCCGTATTTCCCCTTGACTGTTCCAAAAGTTTCTCGTCCACTTGAACAAGTTTTTGAGCTTTGAGCAAGTTGTAGTACGCTTGGATGACGTCAAAAACTAGCCTCTGTTTGGTCTGTTCATAGCGGCTTTCGGCTACCTCTTTGTCAACTTTTGCGCGCGCTAAATTTATCTCCCTCTGTCCATGGTCCCAAATCGTATATCTACCTGTAACCGTCGCGTTATAATTCTCCTTCTCAAATCCAAAATCAATTTTATCGGAGAAATTATAACGTCCGTTCACGGTAATTTCGGGGAAATAATTTGACCGTGCATCTTTAATCTGTAGCTCATCAATGGCTAAATTCAATTTTGCATTTTTGATATCCGATGATTTTTCCAGAGCAATAGCGATACATTGCTCCAGGTTTAACGGTCGTTTAAGGTTAATCTCTTCAGCAATCAACCATCCGGACGACACAATCCCCAAAATAGCGATAATAAGCCAACTTGCGCTAAGCCGAAGGTGTCGGTTGCTTCTTGCAGTTTTTATCATATCACTCTCCTAATATTATTACGTTCTTATTTTCAAATCTTTTCACCTATGATTTCAACAATCGCGCATCCGTTAAGTAAAAACATAATTTTGCGCCTCACTTCCAATAATTATGATAACGAGAACTGAATTCTGAAGCATGCTGGGCTATCACATCAGGGTGGAAAAGAGCTTCAGGCGGTAAATCTTGTTCGGCAAGTGTTTCAGCGTGCAATTTGGGCCAAATCTGTGTCATCGAGAAAGAGATTATCTCGCCACGCCTTCAATTCTCCTGGAGAATCTATATTCCAATTTATTATTGACAAAGAGCGGCGCTCCTAATCTAATTTTATTTTGTCAGTATCAATTATTCATATCGCAATGCCTCGATAGGATTCAACTTGGCAGCTTTGCGAGCCGGGAAGACACCAAAGGAGATACCCACAGCCGCAGCGAATACAAAAGCTAACGCTATGGATTCTGGCGAAACTATAGTCTTCCACCCAGCCGAGGATGATATAACTCTTGACCCTACGATTCCCAGTATGATTCCTATAGCGCCGCCGACTAAACTCAAAGCGACGGATTCTATCAGAAATTGTAAGAGGATATCGCGTCGTTTGGCGCCCAATGCTTTGCGCAGACCAATCTCTCTGGTGCGTTCTGTGACTGACACTAACATGATGTTCATGATGCCTATGCCCCCGACGAGCAATGATACAAATGCGGTGCCGCCTAAAAGCCAGTTGAAGGTCTTGTTCGTTTCCTCCATGGTTTCAATCCAGTCCGCTGAATTACGAATGCTAAAATCCGACTCTTTACTGCTTGAAAGTTTATGTTGTCTTCTAAGAACCCTTTCGATTTCATCTTCCGTTTTCTTCATTACCTCCTGGCTTGCCGCCTGGATATTAATGCTATCGATGTGTTCAACGCCAAAGAGCCGCTTCTGCGCTGTAGTGATAGGGATGTAAACCTGATCATCGGGATTGCGCCATCCCATATCTCCCTTTGTTTTCGTGATACCAATGACCCGGAAGATGACGTTGTTGATGCGAATATTCTGTCCAATTATACTTGCTTCGTCCAGCGACGACTCCGCTGCTTCACTACTATTAGTAATCGATGATTCACCCAACAGGTCTTCCACTACTGTCGGCCCCAGCACGGCTACTCTTCGTCTGAATAAAACATCTTCATCGGTAAAAAATGAGCCTTTCGCAACCGGAGTGTTTCGTATCTCTGGATAGTTGGGAGTTGTCCCGATGATTCGGGTATTGGTGTTTTTATTTTGAAATTTCACTTGAGCACTACTAGAAGATTCAGGCGCAACGCCTTCTATGTAAGCTGTATTTCTCTTCTCCAACGCTTCAGCGTCTTCGTATTTGAGGGTTCTTCGACTACCCATGCCAAAGCGAATCAGTCCCCTACGTTGTGAACCGGGTCTGACAAAAAGCAGGTTTGCTCCCATAGACCTCATTCGCTCTAAACTCTGTTCCTTTGCGCCCTTGCCGATAGAGAGCATCGCTATAATTGAGCCAACGCCTATCATGACCCCCAACATGGTCAACAACGAACGCAACAAATTCGCTCTAAGAGCGCGTAAAGCAGTCCATAGACTCTCATCTAGTCCCATTTCATTTCCCTCCTTGCGGTACTACAAATTAATTGCCATTCTTACAAAAAACTGGCAAGAAAGCTCCCGCTTTTCAAGCGTGAGGTATCTTGCCGCTGTTTACCTTCTCCTTTCTCCCCGCATCATTCGGAGACCAGCCGATGGGTCTCTTCTCAGCCTCTCTCTAAAACGTGCGAAAGGATCCATTCCACTTCCACCGAGGCCGGAGGCGCCAGCAATTACAACCTCTTCGCCTTCACTAAGGCCGGAGATAATCTCAGTCTTTTCCCAATTGCTGGCGCCGGTTTCAACACGACGAGGGCGCTCTTCTCCAACCACCCGAACCATCTGTCGTCCGCCAAAATTCATGATAGCTTCGTTGGGAACAAGTAGAACGTTTTGCGCGCTAGCAGCCATAATCTCAACTTCGGCGTTCATCCCCGGCTTTAGAACTTCGATAACATCAGGCTCATCTATAAGTTCTGTGGTCACTTCAAATGTCGTTACGTTTTGGGTGACTTTACCCTGAGGAGCTATCTTTAGCACTTTACCGGCGAAAGTCCGGTTCGGAAAGGCATCGACTTTAATCGTTACAGATTGCCCCGGCTGCACTTTGCCGATGTCGGTTTCATCGACATCGGTTTTCACATAGATTTTCGTCAAATCAGCCATCGTAACTAACGGCGTTCCTTGTCCGGCGACGGAAGATATTCTAGAGGTAATCACCTGTCCCTCTTCGACATTTTTCTCCAGAATCGTCCCTGAGATAGGCGCGGTTACGAGAGTATCGTTCAATTTCTCTTTGGCGGTCTGTAGCTGACTTTCGCTCCTACTCACCGACGCTTGCGCTGTAATCAGGTCTTTCCTCCTTATTTCAACTTGATCGAGATTCGATTTTGCCAATACCAGAGCTGATTCCATCAGCATGACTTTAATCCTTTGCAACTCTATCCCTTTCTCACTGGTTTTCTCAGCGTTGATATCTTCCTGTGCGGCCTGAAGGGCAAATTCCGCTTTTTTAACATTCGCTTGCGCTAACTCCATATCCTCTCGCGTGGCCGGCTTTTTCACTATTTTCAATTGTTCTTGAGCAGAATCATACTGTGCTTGTGCAGACTCCAATTTCTGTTGTGTCGAATCCAATTCCGCTTTGGAGATATAGTTTTTGTCATATAAATTCTTCTGGCGGTCAAATTCCTTTTGCGCCAGTTCTAAGTTTGCTTTAGCTTGGGCTACTGACGCCTCCGCTCGTTTCAGTTCCTCTTCCCGCACAACTTCAGGAGATAACATTCTCAGTTGCAATTTGGCAATGTCTAGGTTATTTTGAGCTTCAAGCAGTTTTCGCGCATTCGCTTTCCGGTCTAATTCCAGTTGTTCCTCAAGTTGTGTTAAACGCGTCCTAGCTTCCTTTAGATTCTCCTCTGCCTGCGACAACTGTGTTTCCCTCTGCTTCCTTTCAAGCTCAATGTTGATTTTCGCTTGTTCAAGCTTAGCTTTGGCAGAACGCAAATCCGCTTGCGCCTGGTCATAATCGTTCTGAGCGTAAGTCTTTTCTATCTCTGCGATTAAATCCCCTTCGTTAAGATAATCTCCTTTATCAACGGGCATACTGATAATCTTGCCGCTGGCTTTTGAACTGACCTCTACAATCCTCAGCGGCTCAATCGTCCCTGAAGCGGAGATGACTTCACTTATGCTTCCGACCTCTACTTTAACCGTCTGCATCTCAGACGACTCGCCGCCGCTTGCAGTGGGATTATCCTTTTTGGTGAATAATTTCGTTTTGGCTAATACTCCTCCGACAACAATAATAACAACCGCGATAATGCCGATTATGATTATTTTTTTCATTACATTTCTCCCTAAGATGTTTTGCTGCTATTATCTTTATGAACACTGAATCTCTGACAAACGCAGAACTATAGTTTATGCAATTTTAATTGTTTGACGAAGAAATAGAAATAAAGTTCATATAAATTTTGTTTCGTTTTTTACTATCGCTCGGCGAAAAATATAGTCTATTATTAATGAGAGGAAAAATTTGGCAAGTGGGAGAAAAGATGAAATCCAATACCCCAAGCGATGTTGTTCTAATCGATGAATATTTTAACGGTAACCGCATCGCTTTATCCCAACTATGGTTGCGATATCAACCGATGGTTTACGGCATCGCCGTGAGTATGGTGAAAAGATATGATGTGGCTGAAGATCTGCGGCAGGAGATTTTCCTCAAGATGTATAGGGGATTGTCTTCGCTCAAGGAACGGGATAAGTTTGCCAGTTGGTTAAGGACCATCGCTTACAATACCTGCAAAACCTGGTTATCAACTCAACGGCGGGAGCACGTTCCATTGGAAGAATTGAAGGAATCTGAGCATCCATCGGTTTCAATAGCAGACGAGGTTGAACAAAAGCAGCATCGGACCCTGCTGGGCCAGATGATAGATGAACTTCCCTTCGATTATCGTTTAGTCATCAATCTGCACTACTTTGAAGGTCAAACAGTCCCACAAATCGCGGGATTCCTCTCACTGCCTGAATCCACAGTCAAATTGTTAAGTAAGTTCTGATAGTTTTAGGCAAAATCTTCAGCCACGGATTAACACCGATTAAACACAGAAACCACAGATT
>DTYX01000041.1 GCA_012961655.1 Candidatus Poribacteria bacterium | reverse complement strand
TGGGCAAGACTACTCAGTATCTATATTTGTTGATTAAACAAGGGAGATTAAAAGCGGAAAAAGAAAATGGAAGCTATAAAGTAGACTTGGCAAATCTAATTCAAGTGTTTGGCAAGAATGAAGATGTAAAATTGCTTGACAAAGAATTGACAAATATTTGCCAAATATTTCAGAAGACAATAGATGAGTTGCAAGACCAATTAAAAACAAAAGATGCACAAATTGAGCGCTTACAATCTGAACTCTCAGAATCTCGTCAACGTTCCGACACCATCATCCTACAACTCACACGCCAATTCGATGAACAAACAAAGTTACTCGAAGATATGCGCCATCGTTCGCTGTGGTCGAGGGTCAAAACAGTGTTTGGATTTGCGGCTTCGTAAAAATAGCCCAACCAAACTTAACAAATGTTAAGTTTGAGCATTAAAAAGAGCTTGTCTCCCGACTAAGTCGGGACGAAGGATTAGCATTCGGAGTGTCCGCATGAAAGGCAATGAGTGCATCCTTCCTCTCTAACATAGGATGATTGTCCACAGACAGGGCAAATGTCAGCAGAGGAATTTGGAATGTTCGCTTCGCTCAGCAGTTTACCTTCGGTAAACTGCCGTAATTCGGAATGCGGAATGGACTGCTTCCCTAATTCCGAAATCCGGTAATGCTCGGCTAATGCTTTGCTAACGGCATCTGGCAATGATAGAACTTTATTTTTACCGAAGCCAACTGACCGGGCACCGCCTATGCCACTAAGTTGCTCGACAACTTGAAGCGCTCTTTCTTTTGGTGGCATCTCCTTTAGCCTAAATATTAAAGAGATTAGTCGTCCTATCGCTTCAGACATCGCTTTTATCGAACTTCCACCTTTGCCAATCTCTATAAAGACTTCAAAAGGTTGACCAGAATCATCGTGGTTCATCGTTAGGTGCATTGTACCCGACGGCGTTTTCATAGACACAGTAGCGCCTTGCCGTTTGTAGGGGAGTTCTCTTACACCGACGTGGTTTCTGAAGTAAACCCGTTCCTCACCTTCCGCGGTTGATTGCTTTTCAGCGGCTTCTTGCCGATTCAACACTTGTTCCTTTCGGCTTCCGTCTCTATAAACCGTCCCGCCTTTGCACTCAGATTCATAAAGCTTTTTAAACACGTTTGAAACATCGTCCCTTGTGGCTTCCGAAGGAAGGTTTACCGTCTTGGAGATGGAGGCATCGGCCCTTATGCGTAATAACAGGGCGACCGGAACACATCCACGCCGACAAATCGCCATCCCATAGAGCATCATAGTCAGGATGTCGAGTGTCGGGGAAAATCAAATTCCAATCATCATTCTTTTCCACTGCTTTCATAAAAGCATCTGAGATAGCGACTGAAATGTTGGCGTTTTTGATGTCCCCTTCTTTGCGCTTGCTTGAAACAAACGAAAGCGCGTCAGGATGCCAGTCATTTATAACCAAGCACAAGGCGCCTCGCCGACTTCCGCCTTGACAGATTAACCCAGTCGCAAAACTGTAAAGAGCACCCCAAGAAACAGCTCCTGATGAACTCCCTGAAACGCCTAAAACTTGGCTACCCTTTGGGCGAAGGGATGAAATGTTGATGCCCACTCCACCGCCTCGGCTCATAACGTCTATCATCTGCTGTAGCGTTAAGACAATCCCTTCCCTTGAATCTTTTGGAGACGGTAGCACAAAACAATTGTAGAAAGTTAGGTTGTCATTGCCTGCAGCGGCTAAAATCCTGCCACCCGGGATGAATTTCCAGTTTTCAAGCAGATGGAAAAACTCTTTAGTCCACTTGCCTTTGTTTTCCTCTGCAGAAGCAACGGCAAGCGCGACGCGTTTAAACATCCTTTCAGGCGTTTCTATCGGTTTTGCGACGTTGCTCTTTTCGCAAGAGATTTTTTCTCCGCTTTCCAGTTTGACATCTACTGCGTCGTCTGACAAAGATAAAACAGTGCCTAACAAGGATTGTCCTTCCCATCGCACTAATACCTTGTCGCTGATAACAAAATTGTTATGTTCCTTTTTGGCATATCTGTCCAGAAAGATTTTTTCTCCTAAAGCCGATAGCACTTTTCCGCTCCTTTCTCCAATCTATCAGAATTTTGGTTACCAAAACAAAAATAACACCAATACCACAAGTTTCAAATACCAGTCAGCGATAACCCACATGGATTTCACCTCCTCATGTAATCTTTGCTTGAAGATTCCCTCTTGTTTCCTCAAGTCAAATATTTTTCACCTCGTCGCGGTGATATCGTTGTCGTCCCGCCTCTCGGGGGTGAATAGACAATCCTGCGATAAAACTCTGGTTATTTAGCAACTGCCCAGTTTGACGCTATCTTTGCGTCTACTTTGATAGGTACGGAAAACTCTTTTACCGCCAATCCCTTAACAGGTGTTTCCATTATCTCAATTATCTTAGCAAGCACGGCTTCAGCTTGTTGAACGGGGACTTCAAAGAGGATTTCATCATGAACTTGGAGAACCATCTTGACTTCCTCTGGCAACGCCTCAGCGAGCCTGACCATCTGAATTTTACAGATGTCCGTCGCTGTGCTTTGGATTAGCG
>DTYX01000040.1 GCA_012961655.1 Candidatus Poribacteria bacterium | reverse complement strand
TTTTACAAATTCTCAAAGGTGATAGCAGCATTTATCCGTAGTGGCTCTGTCCCGCCAAAAGCTGCTTTTGCTAATTAATTAAGGGTGATAGAGAGAGTTGTGGTGCAGAGCCTGTATCGCAAGTTGGAAACTTGCGCCACCATTGTCCATATCAATATCTAGCGGAGAAGAATTGATGGAGATTGGTTCGCGAGGGGACCACTGGACGAAGTGAACCGTAAGCCGAAGCGAAAAATTTATTGACATAACTCCCGCAAATATGATAAACTTCAAGCGTAAAAATTTGAAAATGGAGGCGAAAGCCGGAAGTTTAAATTTACCATTACTGAGCCAATAATGTTTTTTCAAATTACAGATTGTCTTCACCAAGCTGACCAATGATTGAAGAGATAGTGTTAGAATATATTCTCTTGATACCTGGCACTCTTCACTCGCAGAATTCTGAAAAATAAAATTGAGGTAAAATTTAAATGAATATCAACCGAAGAGACTTCTTGAAAGTAGGGTTAGCTGGGTCTGCCGCGTTGATTGGCAGTTCCACGAAAGCCCTTGCTTCCGAATACTTTACCGGTTGGCCAGACCGATTCGGTGTTCTCACCGATACAACCTTATGTATTGGATGTCGGAAGTGTGAAGTAGCCTGCAATGAAGCGTATAAGCTACCGAAGCCGAAAGTTCCTTTCGATGATTATTCCGTCTTTGAGAAGAGAAGAAGAACGCACGCGGGAGCGTATACAGTGGTCAATCGTTTTGAAAATCCGAAGCCTGGTAGGGAGCCGATCTATGTTAAAATACAGTGTATGCATTGTGACGAACCAGCCTGTGTTTCCGTTTGTCCTGTTAAGGCGTTTACGAAAACGCCGGAGGGCGCGGTAATCTACAACAAGGGTATATGCATAGGTTGCCGGTACTGCATGATTGCCTGCCCCTTTAACATACCTGCCTATCAGTATTTTAATGCGTTCACCCCCGAGGTTACAAAATGCCCCATGTGCTTCGATATTAGAATTGAAAAAGGTAAGATTCCCGCCTGTGTCGAAGCATGTCCCATGGAAGCACTGACTTTCGGCAAGAGAAGTGAACTAATTAAACTTGCCAGACAGAAAATTATGACTCAACCGAACAAATATATTGACCACATCTACGGTGAACATGAGGTGGGAGGAACTAGCTGGCTTTACCTCGCCGAAGCTCCTTTTAAGCCTTTAGGCTTTCGGAACGACCTTGGAGTAAAACCGTATCCCGAACTCACCAAAGGCGCTCTTGGCATGGTGCCTCTTGTGATTATGCTCTGGCCAGCTTTACTCATGGGACTTCACACCTTCTCAAAACGTCGAGATAGAGATTCTGGAACTGAGAATACGACTTCCACCCGCACGCAGGGGGAAGTCGTAAACCACGAGGAAAAGGAGGCTATGCCATGACCGAAAACAGGAGTGAAGCGAACACTGTTCGACACTGGATGACGGATAAGATTTTTATGGGATTGACGATAGGGGAATATATCAAAAGAAATATTACCCCTTTCAATATTGTCGCTGCGCTCATTCTTGCTGTTGGGCTGCCTGTGACTGTTATCCGTTTCGCAAAGGGACTCGGAGCGGCGACTAATCTCTCTGATACCAATCCGTGGGGGCTCTGGATAGGTTTCGATGTCCTATGCGGAGTTGCTTTAGCAGCCGGAGGTTTTACCATTAGCTCAGCCGTCTATCTCTTCGGACTAAAAAAGTATCATCCTATTGTCCGTCCAGCTATTCTCACAGGCTTTCTCGGCTATTTTTTGGTCGTCGTCGGACTCCTCTTCGACCTCGGGCGTCCGTGGCGTCTCCCCTATCCCATCTTCGTTTCACAGGGCACTACTTCTGTTATGTTCGAGGTTGCTTTGTGCGTCGCGCTCTATCTTACCGTCCTCTTTATCGAGTTCTCCCCAGCCGCCTTGGAGTGGCTCGGCTTGAAGAGACTCCGCGGATGGGTCGTAAAGATGACCATAGCCCTCACGATATTGGGATTGATACTTTCGACAATGCATCAATCTTCTCTAGGGGCATTGTTCTTGATTGCGCCAGGCAAGCTTCATCCGCTCTGGTATTCGCCGTTCATCCCAGTGTTCTTCTTTGTATCGGCTATCATCGCCGGACTCTCAATGGTAATATTCGAGAGCATGCTCTCTCACAGAGCTTTCAGCAATCAGATTGAACATCACGATAACAAAAACTTTGATGAACTCATTATTGGTCTGGGCAAAGCTGCATCCATCGCCCTTTTATCCTACTTTGGCCTCAAGTGGCTGGGCGTCATTGATGGAAACCATTGGGGCCTCCTGAATACACGTATGGGCTACTGGTTTCTGGTTGAAGTTTTTGTCTTTGTACTCCTCCCTGCCTTCCTTTACGCTTGGGGAGTTAGAGAGCAAAACGCTAACATTATCCGGTTCACAGCCATTTTCACCGTTGCCGGTATTATCCTCAACCGCATTAACGTTTCCATAATTGCCTTCAACTGGAACGCCGAAGTACGTTATTTCCCCCGCTGGATGGAGTTCGCTGTGACCATCACCATTATCACTTTTGGCCTCCTAATGTTCCGCTGGATTGCTAACCGGATGCCTATCCTCTATGAACACGCGGATTATAAGGATGCCCATTAATACCTGGAAAGGAGTAAGTATGCACACGCTGCATGAATTCATGACTTATACGAAAGGGATAGAATATTTAGTCGCTTTCGGTTTTTTGATTGTCTTTACTATTTTTTGGAGATTCCTAAATAAAAAAAACGGAAACGATGGATAATGAATTAGTGCATTGTTAAATAAATCGTGATTGGTTCTAAGTTCGGCAATTCATTGCCGTTTTTTGACGCGCAATCAATTGCGCTACTACAAACAC
>DTYX01000039.1 GCA_012961655.1 Candidatus Poribacteria bacterium | reverse complement strand
GTCTGTCGCAGCTTTTGGCGGGACAGAGCCACGCCGCTACGGATAAATGCTGCTATCACCTTTGAGAATTTCTATTGTGTTCCATTTTTCCTTGACAGGGGCAAGAAGCTATGCTATACTTCCAAATTACAGGAATTAAGATTTCATCTGAGGATATGTTATGAATCGAAAACAAATAATCTTTTGGATTTTCCTTTTTCTCCTTCCCCCGATGGGTGTTTCTGCGCAGCAGGCAACCAAAGCGGATATTCAAGCGTTAGAGTTGAAGATGATTACAACACTCACAGAAATGGACAAACGGTTGACAAGCCAAATCGCCGATTTAGATAAGCAACTGACGGCGCTTCAAACCACTGTGACGGAAATGGACAAAAGGCTTACCAATAAAATTAGCGAAATGGACAAACGCGTTACTACCCAAATTAACGTCCTGTTTTGGGCGATTGGAGCTTTGATTGCTTTAGTCTTAGCCGTGATTGCTTTGCCACAACTTTTGGGGTATTTTCAAGAGAAGAAAGCCCGTTCTGATTTCCAGCAGGAGATTGATGAATTGAAACGACGCCTCGAACAACAGCAACAGGAGATTGAGACGCTTAAATCCCAAAGGATTGTGATGCCTTCTTGATTTCCTCTTCAGCAACCGAGTAGGTCGAGATTCACATCTCGACGTTAATTGTCTATTTTATCGACAATATTTACTGGATAAACGTCAATTCTTAATCTTGCCCCAGATGGCAGTGAGTTTTCTGGTAAACCCGTTTCCAATTCAGCCAAGAGTTCATTATCAACAAACATCCGATGGAGTTTGCCCTGATTCTCGATTCGAGCCGTATACCACCTTTTCTCTTCGAGGGGTAAATCGGTAGTGGAAGGTCCAAGCGTGATGTAATTTGATGGTCCTCCTGCTCCCCACATATTTCTCCAGAGATTACTGTATCTAGCTTGGACCAATCGGCAAATTGGCTCTCGTCCTCAAAATCGTATCTTCTTGTTCCTGCCCAAACCGATGCGATAGGTATAAGTATACCATTTAATCGATGACATTTCGTCCGTATATGTAAACAGTACATGGATATGGGCAAAGAACCTGTTAACCTGGGAAATAGGTTAGGGAGTAAGTTTCAGATTAATTTAACATCGAAACGGGATTGAAAATACAGTGTTGAGGTGTATTCATGCGACTTTTTATTGTTATTTTATGTATACTTAGTTTTCTATTTACTACCGGCTGTGGCAAAGATAAACAGATCGAATTTGGCGAGGAACTTTTGCGCAGCGGGCGTTTCGTGGAAGCCAAAGCACATTTTGAGAATCTCATCCGAATTCAACCTCAAAATGCCGCCGCGCATTATCAATTAGGGCGGGTTTATTATGCACAAGAAGATTATCAGAAAGCTGTTGAACAGTACAGGCGAGCGTTGGGCATTCAGCCGCAGAATCCGGAAATACAGATAGCGCTGGGCGAAGCTTTGCTTTTCGATGGGCAACGTTCAGAAGCGCTGCGGATATTTTTACAAGCGCTTCAATATGCGGGTAAGGAGCGGCGTGTTAAAAAACAGCATGTTCTGAAGATTGCTGGACTTGTGGGCGATGCTTTTCATGTATCTCAACTGACGCGAACCGGTGTGGACGACTGCTTTCCGTCATTTTCTCCCGATGGGCGCTACATTGCATTTACTTCCTACCGAGACGAGAATGGCGAAATTTACATCATGAACGCGGATGGCGCCGAACAGAAGCGGGTTACTACACAGCC
This sequence comes from Candidatus Poribacteria bacterium, assembly GCA_012961655.1. Classification (GTDB taxonomy): domain Bacteria; phylum Poribacteria; class WGA-4E; order DTYX01; family DTYX01; genus DTYX01. The sequence goes on along the minus strand of DTYX01000039.1, from coordinate 2,665 downwards.
GCAAAAAAATGATTACTGCCCCAGTTTTTCCGCTGATGGTGAAAAGATCTTGTTCGCTTCCAGCGATGATAGGCTCAGTCAGGCAAGTATCATGTTGCAGGCGGATGGCTCTGATACACGCAGCGAACTGTTCTATCTGATAGATATAAACGGAAAGCAGATGGTTCCACTGATGAACAACCCCACCACGATAGGCAATCCAGTCTTCTCCCCTGATGGCAGGCAGATTGCTTTTGACTTCAATGCTGAAGTTAATCTGGACGTTTATCTGATGGACGCTGATGGCAAAAATCGTCGCCGCATCACAACCAATCCCGCTGATGACGGACAACCCGCTTTTTCTCCTGACGGCAAATCTATCGCTTTTGTTTCAAGGCGAGACGATAATTACGAACTTTATCTGATGGATGTAGACGGCTCAAATCAACGGCGGTTGACTTATACTCCTTGGGACGAATATGACCCCGTCTCTTCGCCCGATGGGAAAAAGTTAGCTTACGTGTCCGCCAAAGGTCACGATTTAGAGTTGATGTTGCTCGACTTGAAAACACGGGAATCGTTGCAACTGACAAACACTCCAGGCGCAAATATCAATCCCGCCTTCTCGCCGGATGGCAAACTCACTTTTGCGTCTGATAGAACGGATTACCTGGAAATTTACCTCATGGATTTGCGCCGCCCTGTCTCTCAAACGAAACTCATCGCGAGGATAAAAAAGATGATATACAGGAAGGAGTGATGCGTGAAACGTGAATCTTTTTGAATGCTTCACGTTTTACGTTTCACTTTGCATTTTACCAAACTGTTTGCTGATGTAGCAAATATGTTCTACAGCAGTTGTTGGATATTCTAATGGGTATGCGTGCTGTAGAGCTGGAGCGCATGTTGATAATCCTCCTGGGTGTTGATATTAAAGAACATAAAACCTTCTGCATCCCCGTCTTCGTCGGGATATTCCACATAACTTTTTATTTCCGATTCGTTGATATAACGTACTCGGACGCGCGGGAAAATATCAATAATCTTCAAGCGGTTCGCTTGCAAAAATTTTTCTATGTGAGGAAGACAACTTTTGGCATAAATCGCGCATAGCGGTTCATATCCTTTACTGTGTTTGGGAATCACGATGTCGTATCCCTTCGCTTCGTTCAGAGCTTGCCGCTTCACTTCGTTCGAGCGCAGGTCTGAGCTTGAGGCGGGCTCCTTGACGATTTGCGTCATGTATCGCAGAAAATGGACATTCAAAAAGGGCATATCGCAGGCAACTACCAGACAGTAAGACGTCTCGCTGACGGATAGGCCGGTGTAAATGCCCCCGAATGCGCCTTTGCCAGGCAAGATGTCCGGTTGCATGGGAATATTGAGAAACTCGTAATCTTTTTGAAAATTAGTGATGATAAGTTGCGAACTTGTGACCTGTTTCAAAGATGCCAAAACTCGCTGGATAATCGTTTGATTGCCAATTCGCAGCAGAGCTTTATTGTACCCCATCCGACGGCTTTTACCGCCGGCGAGAATGACACCTGTTATTTTATTGTCTAAGTTATCTATTCTCTCCATTAAACATTTCGGTTTTTAATTTCGTATTGTATGATGCGTGAAACGTAAAACGTGAAGATATTTTGAACATTTTGTTCTTATCCAAGAAATCAAGCCTAAACCAGTATCAGAAAAAAGGAATTAAATATGGGAATAGATTACGTCGCGGTGGGGCATTTCACTCATGATGTTACACCCCACGGACCAATTATCGGCGGCGCTGCGTCGTATTCAAGCATCACGGTTAGAAATCTCGGTTTTCGCGCTCGCGTTGTGACTACCGTTGGCAGAGATTTCCGCCAGGATAATCCGTTGTTGGATTACATTGATGTGAGTTATCGCATCTCTGATTCGACGACAACTTTTAACAATATTTATACATATAGCGGCCGTCGTCAGCAATATCTGCTTGGCGTGGCGGATAAAATTTACGCCGAAGATATTCCTCCCGAATGGCGCACCGCCCAAATCGCATACCTCTGCCCCGTCGCGGATGAGGTCGACGCCTCAGTGGTCAACTGTTTTCCCAACGCTCTCATCGGCGCGACGCCGCAGGGTTGGATGCGCCGGTGGAATGCCGATGGCAAAGTATATCCCAAGAAGTGGAAATCAGCCGCTGAGATTTTGCCGCACGTCGATGTGTTGGTGTTGAGCGAAGAGGATATTGCGGCTTTTCCAGAGGAGTTGGAACGATTCATCGAACTCACTAAAATTGTCATCCTCACCAAAGGAAAGAATGGCGCGACTCTTTATACCGACGGAAAAATCATCGAATCGTTCGCCTATCCCGCTAATGAAATGGATCCAACAGGTGCGGGCGATGTCTTCGCAGCAGCTTTCCTGGTGAAGTATCGTGAGACCCATGATATTTTACAGACCCTAGATTTCGCTCACTGCGTTGCGTCTTTCGCCGTCGAGGCCGAAGGCACAAGCGGTATTCCCACAATGGCGCAGGTGATGCAACGATATAACGATTACGCTCCTATCCTGTCTAAGACTTTCGGAGTAAAAAAGAGATTGGAAGTCTGAAATAGCTGCTATATCTCCTCTTTGGAAAATAGCGCACTACTGCACTACTGCATTATGAAATAAGTCCATCTAATCGAGAAAATACGACATCACAATG
>DTYX01000038.1 GCA_012961655.1 Candidatus Poribacteria bacterium | reverse complement strand
GGGGGTTGCGATAAGCAATCCTCCGACTTCGGCTTACGGGAACGGTCATTTATTCAATATCTAATCTTGAAGCTCCCTTCATCGATTCCTCTTGACTGTAGATTCCAATCCCAAATCTGTAGGAATTCTCATCCTGAAGATAATAATTACGAAAAACTTGAAACCAGATTATGACTTATCAGTTATTAAAATTAGTACGTTTTCGAGGAGGTAAATGAAGTGGGGATATTACGGAATATAAGAGATTTCTTGGGTGGACAATCTCGTCGCGTCAAGCAAACTGAGGATGTCAATGCTGCCTCGAAGAACAATTTCAATAAACCTGTCTCGATATTTGTGCGCAAAGAATCGGAGAGCTTGGTCGAAGACATAACTAAAATCTGTCCTTATCTACTGGAAGAGATGAAGAAAAGAGGAACGGCGCGGCGGGTTTTATCCGGAGAGGGTTCGCCAATTAAACAAAAAGTTATCGATTTGCCTTTATACATCAAGATTTTTGTCAGGTCGGATGTCAGGAATGAACTTCTAAACGTAGATGCCGAAGAGAAAATTCAAGATGAATTGAGCATACTCATCAGTAAAGAAGATAAAACCATTAATCATCTGGGTAATCAACGCGCGGCGTTGGTCGAAATTTTGCCCGATGAGAGGAATATTATCAAGGACGAAAAGCAGTGGTATCAGGTGGTGAAACCACTACCACTTGAATTAGATACGCTGGCTGAAATAATAGACCCGTCGACAGGTAGAGATATATTTAAGATAGGTACGAAACCGAGAGTGTTGTTGTGCGGCTCATCCCCAGATTGCGATATCATCATCAATAAACTACCGCTGTATCACTCTGAAATCGAAATCCGAAATGTAAAGGATGACTATGAATTTAACCTTCATCCGATTAATCCCGACTGTTACATTAAAGTCAAAGATGATATCGGAGAGCCGAAGCAGTTGGACCAAGATAAACCGTATCCCCTAAAACGGATAGCTAAGATATGGTTCAACGATGAAGGGCCTTTCATCTTTAGAGAACTTAATAAATCTATCCCAACCGACCAGAAGAGATTAATCCTTCAAGAGAAGGAATCCCTGGATGACTTGTTGGAAACGAGGATTTACAGGATATCAGATGGTCTTAAGCAATTCGAGATGGAGGAATCTGATAATCAAGATAACACAAACAGAGATGGGCTTGAAATTAGAATTTCCGGCATTATTCTATACGACATTGGTGTTCCTTATCGAATTGGCAGAGTGGAATCGCTTTTGAATGGGGAACATATTATTCTGGAAGATGATGAACTTATGGGAGAAGTTAAATGCACGCGCAAAGGCGACTTTTGGATTTTCGAGGATGAAAAACGATACGGTTGTCTTTATGATGATACTGGCAGACCTGTCGATTGGCTGGGAATACCATTGCGGAGTAGAGATAAACATCTGGCTATCGGTAGCACCAAAATACGTTATCAGAGCGTCTCGCGGATGGCATTTCAATCGCACCTCAGTCATTTGCCTATTATTGGCAAGTTGATCTTTATTGATAAGAGGGACCAAGCGCAAAGGTTCAATATTATCGATAAGGGAGAGCAAATTCGTATCGGACGCTTACATCATCTGCTGTCATATAAACCGAAGAGAAAAGATTACATTTTATCGGAGAAGTTAGCTTCGCGAAACCATGCTTTATTGAATTACAATGAAGATGAGGAAAGTTTTTACCTTGAAAATATCTCTAAGAACAATATGATTATCGTGCTTCCAGAGGGGATTATCGGTAAAGCGGAATTTATTAAATCGGGGCAGAGATATCTCTTTCGCCCCGGGGCCACGACGGAAGTGTGGATTGGGCATACTATACTTAACATCCGCGGCCCAAGGGAGGAACTTATGAAGCTGCCGCAGATTTTAGAATATCCCACCCTATTAGAATAGCTCAAGTGGAACATCCAGAGAATCGGGGAGGATTGTCAAATTATGGATGCTGGTACAGTTTTTCTCAGCGGATTGGGCGCCTGTATATTATTAATTATTCTGTGGGAAATCTGCTGTGGCTATCAAGACTTTCTCAACGTTAGCGGTGCGTCTGCCGTCAAAGTTGCCAGGCGGAATTGGTTTATCAGAAGATACACTTGTTTCATTGTGGTTTTAGCGCTAGGTTTTATCTTGTATGGCATGTTTCAAGTTTACCAATCTGCAACGCCGCGGATACATATATTAAATAAGCCGTCTTTGACGCAAGTTATTCGTCTATCCAAAACATCCCCTATTTTGCTTGGCAATTCAAGCGAAATAAATTCTTCTGATACTGTCGCGGTAGTTTTGAGACAACAAGGCGTCGCCAAAAGACATGCGTGTATCAAATATGACTGGGATAGAAATGCTTGGGAGATAGAGAAATTGAGCCGAAATCCCGTCATCATCAAACGCGCCGATGAAGAGATTCAATTGGATAAAGCTGTAACCTCTTCATCCATTATGCTGGTGAATAATGACAAAATTCAGTTGGGCGGCGCGCTCTTAGAAGTAGAAATCCCTTCTCTGTTCGCTTTTTCAAGTCGAAATGGCTTTTTGATAGGGACGATATTTGCCGTGGTTTGTTTGGTGACTCTGGGGTCTATCATAAACCGTATTCACACGCAAAATTATTTTCTCTTTCCTGTGGTCATATTATTATCCGGTCTCGGTCTGATAATGATGTATAAGCTCACGCTGATTTCCACGGAGCAATTTGTCTTCTTACATTTTATCAAACTGTTGTTCGCCCTGCTTGGGTTTATGATCATTATTATCATTCCCAACAGTGTGTGGTTTTTCCTTGGGCGTTCGTTGCTAAGCGCTGTTAGGTTTCCCTTTCGATTGTTAATCTCCATCCGTGATATGTTACAACGTAATCGCAATGGAGATAACTTGCTGTCGGTCAAATACTCACGGTCGAACAACTATCCGTTTTCAAATGATTCTATTCACTTCGTTCGAGGGCAAGCCTGGCGCGGAAATCCGTATAGCACGGCTCACTTTCTGCTCGCCGCCAGCATGATTTTGCTGCTGCTTCCCATCGCTTTCGGGGGACGGCAAGGGATTACTTTAGGTTTTGTGAGAATCCAACCCACGGAGTTTGCCAAAATCATCTTAATCTACTATTTTACCATCCTAATTTGTCTATACCTAACTAAAGCGGATAATCTCAGCTCTCTCTTCAAACGCTTTCGGTTGGTCAGCCCAATTTTGATTATGATGATAATTCCAGCGGTGGCTCTGGCGGCATTGCGTGATTTTGGCCCAATCCTGTTATTATACGCTATCATCTTAGTTCTCTTTTATATCGGCTCATCAAGATTGTTAGAACCTGTGATAACAACGATCTTCCTGTTGTGCACTTGTGTCTTATTTATCCTCTTCAAGCCCAACAGCATCGTTTTCATCGCCTATTTCAGTCTGTTGATGTTATTTCTTCTGATTAATCCGCATCTCAGAATTTTAGGTTTAATGAGTTTTTTTGGCTTCATCCTGCTTGAAAGCGGAATATACTTCAAGGTGATTCGACCAGAGCACTTTCGAGTCATTACAGAACGTCTGCAGATATGGGAGAATCCGTGGGGTTCGGATAAAGGATTACAATTAGCGAAAAGCTTATGGCTCATAAGAGATTCTGGCTGGTTAGGCAGTGGATTTAATTGGAACGATTTATCTCTCCTCCCGCCGGCCTTCCATACGGACTTTATCTTTACTGTTATCGTCGCCACCTTCGGATTTGCCGGCGCTATATTTACCCTTACTTGCTATCTGCTAATTGCTTACGCTGGACTTAAAATCGTCGCTTCCTCTTTCGACAACAGCATATCCACAGGGATAAAAAGGTCGATGTTAATCGGAGGCATCGTCTTCGCTATCGGATTTCAGGCTTTTGTCATTATAGCGGGAAATGTAGGCATCTTACCGCTCACCGGCATTACTTTGCCGCTGCTCTCTTATGGAGGAAGCTCACTGCTGGCGACTTTTATTCTTATCGGATTGATGTATAAGACTGAAGCTCTGCACGTCTGAAGGTCCGAAGTTGAGTTTGATATGTGGTATAGTTACTGAAAACTGCATAAAACTCAGTTTTCAGTGTTTTGAACGTAGCTGATTGACTTATAACGCCTTTCGGAATTCACCTTAAAAAGGTGAATCAGTGTCTAGCCACGACGATACACTATGGGCATCGCGGAACGAAAATTGGTCCCCGATTCTCGGGATCTTCGACCTTAACGCTTGATGATATGAAAACTTTGCTGAGTTTAACTCCTGAGAACGTCTCAGAATCAAAACTCGCTTTCATATCATTAATTTAATACCACAAACAACAGAACTTATCAATAAAATTTTTTTTGTAATGTAAAAAGAAAAAATCACGTATTATGCGTCGCGCCTCACGGAAGGACACT
>DTYX01000037.1 GCA_012961655.1 Candidatus Poribacteria bacterium | reverse complement strand
TGCTGGGCAAAATACGCGCTCCCCTTCTCTTTTATATAATCTTTCGGCACAATCTCCTGGAACGGCAACATAACAGGCAAAATCGGCCACGGCTCTTTAGTTTTTATTAAAACTGTAAAATCGTCTTCAATCTCTACGGCGCTGACGGGCCCAAGCAGTCCCTTCCTGGGCGACGATTCGCCATCTATCATATTCGGTTTAATGATGCGTTCGATGGTAAAGAAAACATCCTCCGCGGTGAAATCTTCGCCGTTGTGAAATTTGACGCCGTTGCGCAATCTAAACCTCCACGTTAAATCGTCCACAAGTTCCCACGATTCGGCTAGCTGTGGAACCACTCTCATGTTTGAATCCCTGGTGACCAAGCCGTCGAACATGTTGCGGATAACGCTTTCCGTCGTCCTGTCCCTGTGCATGGCGGGGTCAAGTGTAAAGATAGTCCCCTGAATCCCGACGACCAGCGTATCCTCTTGTGAGACCTTCTCTTTTGTGCATCCTACGGAGATAATGATTGATATTGTGAATATTGTCGCCTTCAATAAATAGGTCCTCATTTTGTTTCAGTCCTCCTATATGTTATTCAACGCGAAGACCTTCTCCTTCTCGAATCTCCCCCCGCTTTTTGAGCGAGAGTCCAAGACCTTCGCTTTTTCTTCGTCATTCCTCTTTAGCTCGCTCAAAGTGCTTACGCACAAAATCGAATTCGCTGACAAGACCACCCTCCGATTGCCCATCATGTCGCACGACAAGCCCTCCGGGTTGGTCGAGGTACTGCACGACACACTCGATACCCAACGCATCAAGCCGTTCCTTGAGCGCGATGCCAAACTTCGGATGGTGAACAATCAAGCCCAGCGGCGTTGGCTCATCAGACTCCGCCATCCAAAGAACCAGCACGTTGCGTTCGTGTAGACCGTACTGAAGGTTCTGTAAATCGGGTTTCGGTTTCATGAGACGTGCTCCTTTTCGTGTTCGTTCGTAGTAAGGCGATTTTATCGCCGTCAGAGAATAGATTCAAGTTCGACGTAGTTCAATTTTTTCTTTTCCGCTGAATATCTATGAACGAAATTATATCTGTGACACATTACGCCTTTTTTTATTGGGATATTTTCAGCAACAGCCTTTTCAAATCCTTCTGAGAGCTTGAGGACATACGGGAATGTGGCATTTGCAAGCATTCTACTGGCGGTTCTGGGAACCAGCGATGGTATGTGGTCGCAGTTGTAATGCACAACTCCTTCTTCTATGTACGTGTCAGTGAGACTATCCGACGAGATGCAGGTTTCGATAAAATCCTTGTCGCAAGCGGTAGCGTCACATACAACAGAATTTTTTTTCATGCCGCGAATCCCATCTCGGTCTACTAAGAATTCACACTTCTCCTTGGGCAGGTTAGGGCGGCGCACAGCGGCACAGATGAGGATGTCGATTTCTGGGAGAACTTTTTTGATTTTGTCAACAGAAGCATCCGGTTCGTTTTCATCGAAACGGATAATTTGTATATGTCCGGAACGCTCACGCCATAGGTGGGCATCTACATATTTTAAGATGCGCGCATCTACGGTTTCCGGATGTTTATCCACGATGACCACTTCAAGCCCGTTCATCAAGAATACGTTTATGACGTTAGCCCCTATGTGCCCAACGCCTACTACCATAGCCCTAGCCGCGGGTTCTTCCATTATATATTTCCCACCGAGCACTCCTTGATGTATCATTAGCAAATCCATAGAACGGCGCGCAAAAAGCACCCCGGCTAATTCGCTCATCGGCCACAACAGGGGAAACTTCCCGTCTTCCTCCACCCACTCATAAGCAATTCCCGTAATTCCAGTATCAACTATCTGTTGAATTTTTTCCGGCTCGATATTTTCATCAAAATGTAGATAAGTGAAAAGCACTTGTCCTGGTCTATAAAACTTATATTCCTCTTCCAATGGTCGTTTAACTTTGAGTATCAACTCCGATTCCTGATATATAGTATTTCGGTCCACAACCAATGCCCCAAAGCCCCTGTATTCCTGGTCTTCATATCCAGCTCGGCGCCCGGCTGTTTTCTCCACATATACGGTGTGTCCGAGATTAACGAGTCGCTGAACCTGTTCGGGTAGCAATGCCACGCGGTTTTCATCTTGCATTCTTTCCTTAAGAACGCCAATTATCATTATTAATGTCTCCTTTCATCTGTTGTTTCGGAAAATCGTATGTTGCAAATGCTTTTTCCTTCGTGGATTTGCGGGAATGGAAGGATGGAAGGAAAGGAAGGAAACTTATCATT
>DTYX01000036.1 GCA_012961655.1 Candidatus Poribacteria bacterium | reverse complement strand
TGAATTTTATACCTCCCTCATCAATTAGCTGGTCACCCTCGTATTCAACTTTCATCTTGTTTTGGTCGTCCTTAGTTGGAAAATTCACGTCACAGGCTGAGAATGTTGCAATTAACAGTAAGGAGAGGAGTGTCAATGTTTTTCTCATCTCTTGTCACCTCCTTTCGTAATTATATAACGAATAAAGTGGATCTCGCCTCTCATCTAAGAGAATTATTCTCTTGGCGAAACACCCAGATATAAAGGATGTCTGTACAAGGTGAATCAGACTAACGTAGTTTTGCTCCCTTCAGAAGAAGCAGTCTCTTTATATATTCCCATCTTTCCAATATCTTGTTTCTCCAATTCAGGCAATTGTTTTACGTTCACAGCTTGGTGATATTTCTCGCCCTGTCTCGTTATCCCCGCGTCTTCAAATGCTACTCCAATAGAGAGTCCGTTGAGAAACCCCCCGTTTCCTTTGTTTTCAGTTATCGCCAGAAGCTGATTCTTTACCACATCATCTGCTATTCCGTTAATATGGAAGAAAAATTTCTCACTTGGTCGATTTGGAGATTCGATAAATCCGAAACCTTTGATTTTCGAGTAGCTTATAATCCTTCCACAAAGAAGAGAATTTGCTTTTTGGTGTGTATAATTCTCGTCTGCTGTTTCATCACCGCTTAAATTGGATTGTGTCTCCATGAGAGGAATAAACTTATCTGCTGCTTTTATCAAGAGCTGGCTTACACTACCTGGAATACCAAGAACGTAAACTTCGCCTCCCCGCCTGTGCCATGCATGAACACCTTCGATTAAATCCTTGTCGCCTGACAACAGTAGGAGGCGTCCGAGATTGCCGCGGGTATGATTAAGATAAGTATTTATCCGTCCTAGAATCATACAGTCGCCGATGGATTTCAACTCTCCATTTCCATTTTCATAAGCGGGCGCATGGATCATTAGACAATCATTAACTTGCAGATTTTCAATCTCTTCGCGTGGAAGGCTCGTAACGTCAATGATTACCTCAATTGGGTCTGGAACAGGGCCTTGGGCTCGAATTTTTTCACACATGGCAGAAATATTCCACTGTCTGCCTAATTGTTGTTCACATGATTTACGAATATTACTGCCATCGGCAATTGCATAATTGTCTTTTTTAGCCATCTTATAGTCCCTCCTTTACTTTTTTTAACGAAGTTTAGCAAAACTTCTTTATTGAGGTGTAATAAACCCCGATTTGGTTGCAAATTTTTTGTTTGAAAAAAGGCAAGAATCCCATCAAAAATAAGCGAAAATGCCCATAGATACTGCATTAAAAGCAAAGTCCGAAATTTTGCACAGTCCTTACTTTGGGGTGTTTTAGCAATTCAAAAACCCGTTTTCTCAGAGAAAACGGATTCTGGTATAGAAATTCCTCAACAGGAAGAGTTTTTGAAATATCCCGATTCTTCTGAAGGAATTCCGTTCCGTGATTCTTCGGAACGGGGTCGGGATTCCGCTATGCGGAAGGAAACCTTTAGTTACGACGATTTTCCTTGACAAAGACATCATTTTTTGCTAAAATGTAAAATGCTTGGAAAAATTGAGTTTTCTAAGCAAGAGCACACTACAACGTTATAGAAATAATAGGCTTCTAAGGAGTTAACTGCGCCCCTGCGAATGGATTTAGAAATTTGGATGGAATGTGTCCATGCAAATGGACGAATCCATTAGTTGTGAGGTGTTCATAATGAACTCCGAAGAAGTTTTTAGCCAAGAAAATTGGAAAGAATTGTTTAGTTATGCTTTTTCGCTTACTGGCAACCACCACGATGCGGAAGACATTGTTCAAAGTGCTGTTGAAATTTGCATCAAAAATGACCAGCTGCCGGGGAAAGTGAAAAAGCCAATACCTTATACCAAGGGAATTGTTAGAATTCTGGCTAAGCAGCACAATAGGATCATTACAAAACAATCCTATGTTGACTTAGAAAGAATAGCCAACCCTAATGCCGACCCACTCGCTTTACTTATAGCTAATGAAAAGAGCGCTTTTAGGAAAAGGGCTGTAGAGAGAATAAAAGAAAAAATAGCCGATGACGCGAAAATGGAAGGTGCCAAGGGAGGGCAAGGTAGGGTGTTACAGGCACTTATGGAAGGATTTAGACAGCCAGAAGTTGCTTCCCTGTTTGATATTTCCATAGGCACTGTGAAATCTTATAAGCATAGGGGCATTAAAAAGCTCCGGAAGTTGAGCGAAGCAGCTAACTACATTAGCTACCGCAATTCTTGACAATTTTCCTTGATTTGTTATAATGTTGTGGTGTGCTCTTTAAAAATTAACACTAAATTCTTGCTACTCGCAATCGACAACGGGATATTAAATCTCCTCCATTAAGGGCGTCAACATCCCAACTTACTTGTTTAATTTCGGATTACCATATCATTTTAGCCCTCAACCCTCTAACAACGAAAGATGCTGATTTTCCAAAATGCTCCTCCCTATGATGCTTAAAATTTTCGATGTGATGCTAACGAAATTGATATGACAAATGAGTAGGTTGGGGTGTTGAACCCTAATCACAAAAATAGGAGGAGAAAAATGAAGCCGAAAGACCTTTTTAAGCTAATGGCCAAAAGCTCTCTCGAGGTGTCTCCAGCAGAATTAAAATTAAAAATGAAAGCAGCAAACAAGAGATATCGCATAGCAACTGTAATGAGATGCTTGAGCGGAGAGCTTCCTGCAGAATATTCGGGAACCAAAGAGGAAAAAGAGCGCGAGGCTTATCTAAATCATATCTGGAAACGGTACCGCTTTCTTTTCTTCGTTGTGCAGGATCCAGAGATGCCGGATGATAGCGCTATTGATGATGTCACCCAATACCCTGTGCTAAAGAATGCCAGCCTGGAGGAGCAGCAACTCGAACTAGAGGTTTTCAAAGAATACCTCAAAGAGTTCGATGATCTTTCCGATGACGAGAGAGAGCTTCTATTAGATGCTTGGCATGAAGCGCTTTCAAGATGCGAGTTGCAGGAGAGGATAGAGCGGGACGAATCAGTTCCGCCTAAGATTCTGATTAAAGCACGTGAACAGGCAAAGCTAATGACAAGAGCCATTTGTGCAATGTGTGAAAAGCACGCGCGCGATTTAGAGCTTTTGTAGCTAAGGATTAAACTTTCTCAAAGGACCGGCAAGCCTATCGCAAAAACGATTTAACATTTGGCAAAGCCGGTCTTTTTTCTTTCAATCGTTACTTGATAGGGAGGAAAATGTGCCTGATATTCCGCGATTACCGCCAGGAACAACAGCATTTCAAAAAGGGAAAGAATTATTTGATAAAGACTTGGCTAAAGTTTTAGTTGATAGACGTTTTACACGCTCACTGATGGAGCATTATTACGATTAGCCAAATTTTAGACATGAGATAGAGAATTTGCGGGTTTTGTTAACTTTCCCTTGACAAAACTCTAGGCTTGATATATAATACAAATGTCTGAAGAAATCAGGATTGGTTTTTTCGACAGGGATGTTCCACAAGGTTCTTTGAAAACTAAAGCGGCTTCTGGTTATGATAGGCTTCTCAGATGATTAATCGGAGAGGAAGGCTTTTGGAGGGTAGATATGCTGCCTTGCAAGCAGCCCTTCCGCCGATTTATTTCATCTTTCGAGGGATGCTTTCCGATGGGGCTGTCCTGCGGAAGGGCAAGCAAGTCAGTGGAGCCCTTTAGAAGCGCCCTCACAGAGAGGTGTTTATCATGAACCGAGAAGAAGTCAATGAACTCTTGGAAAGAACCGCTAGAGGAGATAAGGAAGCCTACGGTCCAATATCGCAATACCTTTATTCAAAATCACGTTCCAAGTATTTTCCCAATCCAGCTGTTGTTGATCCGGATGTCCTTGTTCAGGAGACTTTGCTCAAACTCTTCCTCAAGTGCGAAAGGGAGGAAACAAAGTGGGTAGACAAAGAAAACAAACCTGTGAAAAGCAAGGTTGACTACTTGCTGGGCATGCTCGAATACACCTACCGGGAACTCAGAAAAGAAAGCAAACAGAACAGAAAACAACAGGCTGAAGAAGACCTTTCCGCTCCTTTCTGGTCTCAGTTTTATGCTCGTTCGGAAGAAATTGCCGCCCCAAACTCTGACCCTAGTGCCTTTGCAGAAGCCAATGAATTGGAAGTTTTAATCTGGGAAGAATACAACCCTTCACACCCAAGATGGAAAGAGGCTGCATTGTTTCACTACGTCTGGGGATTAAGCGTCGCTGAAATTGCGGAAATTATGGACGCCAAACTGAATACCGTCAAATCTTGGCTTCGGCGATGGCGTAAAGGACTTAAAGAGTTTCTGAAACTTTGTGGAACATCGCTACATTAGAATGAAGAGTTCTTTTACAAAACCTCCGACAGAGAGGGGTTCAAGTTCCCTTCCTTGTTTACTTGACAGTTGAGATTAGTCAAGTTGGCAAACAGGGGCCTTGAACCCCATCATCATAGTACTTTCAAAAGGAGGTTTTATATATGGAAAGGGAAAAAATGACCCCGAGAGAATTTGCCCTGCGGTGGGATGAAAATAAATTATTTAGGGAATATGAAGAAGCCGAATCTGAGGAAAAGAAGCGCAGTTTGTTAGAGAAATGGGGGATTCCTGATATGTACGAGGAAGCAGAAAGGAACATGTGGCTGAGAAACCTTCTCGAGCAGTATCCCGAAGGTGAAGAAGACCCGGCACCAAGGAGCCTGGAAGAGCTCAAGGAGCAAATTCAGCAATTTGAACTTTATTTGAGAAACTTCCAACTCCGAGACTATGAACAGGAATGGCTCGGAGAGGAGTACATAGATGACCGAATTATGCACATGGTTGCCGATAATCCTTATCGTGCTCTTCAATTAGGTATTATACGAAAACGTCAAAATGGGTATTATACGAAAACGTCAAAAGATGTGAGAGAGGAATTTGAAAAATTGGGAGTCCTCGAAAAAATAGGGGTCGCCTCTTAGCATCTCCCAAAGGCTTTTGACCGGAAGCCTATCGCAAATGCGATAAACTTGCAAAAGCAAGACCGGTCTTTTTTATTTCACGAAGAGTTTTAATTCAGCACATACTTCCCGCACCCGAATGTGGTCTTGCCACCTACATGAACAAACTGCCCCATCTTCAGAAATGACAGAAATTCATCCAGTTGCCCCCTCAAAATAACC
>DTYX01000035.1 GCA_012961655.1 Candidatus Poribacteria bacterium | reverse complement strand
AGGCCCTCGATACCTTTCTCCAGCTCGATAAAGGCGCCGTAGGGAACGATGTTGACCACGCGGCCCTTCACCTTCAAACCGACTGGATATTTCTCTTCGAGAATTTCCGTAGCCGAAGTTGCCCCCGAATTCTAGGCGAATTCGGCTACTACTTGACAACTCCAACGTCGTGTGAATTTCATTTTATTTTCTTTTTGATTAAATTTCTTCTTTTAGGAAAAGAAAAAGTTTGGTTGGAATTTTCAAAGGATAAGTCAGCAAGATTTAGGAGTGAGAAAAATGGCTGAAATTACCGTCCAATTGCCCGAACCGATTATTATTCGATTGCGCGAGCAAGCGCTTAAGTCACAAGTTTCACTTCCTGAGCTAGTTTCACAACGCCTCATGGAAGATTTTGACATCGCTGTTTGCACGGAGGTACAAGCTCGACGGCGTGCGTTGAAATTGCTCCGTGAACATGCAGGATATATGCTGCGCACAGGAACACCGATTTTTGACGCTAACACTTTTACGTGGAGTGTGCCTGTGCTTCCAAACATAAAAGATGGCAAACCGGAACCTATTGGCGAGGTGTGTCTAAAAGCTGATACGGGAGAAATATTGACCGATTCTTTTGCAATTTTGGAGATGTCTAATAAAGCTGGGACTTTATTGGGTGTGGAACGTTTTGATGAAGGGTTCCAGAAACGTCTTGAGGAACTGTTTAACAAGAATAACAGTGGCGAATTGTCTCAGGCGGAACGGTGTGTTCTGGAGGAGATGGTGCAAAAAATACAAGCGAAGGACCTTGAGAATATACAACGTCTCATAGAGCAACTTCGCCTTCCAAAAACCAATAGAAAGAAAGCCTTCGCCGCTCTAAAGCGTGCTTCTGTGGCATTGGAAAATCCCACGCATGATGAAACAAAAGAAACAAGAATTTCTAAATGAATCCTACCTTACGTCAGATAGTTACACAGAGGGCTTTAGGACGATGTGAGTATTGTCACTATCCCGAAAAGATACATAGCGGAGTACTCCACCTCGACCATATAATTCCACCTCAACATGGAGGCAAACATACAGCGGAAAACCGCGCTTTGTCTTGTCCAAAGTGCAATTTGAGAAAAAGCAACAAAATCAACGGAGTTGACTCATCAACAGGACAAACTGTGCGGCTTTTTCACCCTCGTCAAGATAAATGGGATGAGCATTTTGTCCTCCATCGCCAAAATAATTTGGCAAAAAAGGCTAAAGGTAAAAAGCTAAAATCTCCGTTGCGAGGAACGAAGCAATCAGAAGGTTTTTCTTTCAAGGCGAAGATAACGATGACGCTCAGCGACAGCCTGCCGTGCCACTTCAAAGCGACCGATTACGACGGAGCGCTGTATCTCTTTGCCCAGAACATCGATTTAAGCTCGGAACCGGAGAAGAAACGCCAGTTCGAGCAGATAGCACCTCGGCCAGGCAGGGCCACCATTACTGTCGAAGGTCTGAAAGCCGGCGCACAGGTCGAGGTTATTGACGAAGACCGGGTCCTCACCGCGGAGGAGGGTCAGTTCACCGACGATTTCGCGCCATTGTCGGAGCACATATATAAGCTATGATTGAAACTTCAGCTCTTACGAAAACATTTGGCAATCTGGTAGCAGTAGAAGACCTTACTTTAGAAGTCAAGCGGGGTGAAGTATTAGGAACTGGGCATTGGGGAAAATGCTCCAACGCT
>DTYX01000034.1 GCA_012961655.1 Candidatus Poribacteria bacterium | reverse complement strand
CCAAATCTCTGTGCCCAGACAGTTGAAGTCGATATTAGTAAAGAAACCATGAACAAAAACAACATACCCAGGTAAGCGCACGAAAATATATTGTGAATGGCAAAAGAACAACTACTCCTTTGCCCCTTTGCCCTTTTGCCCCTTTGCCTGTCATCTTCCTTGCAGAACCGAAGTAATAAATGATGGTAACTACCTGAAATCCGTTTTTTCATTATTTATCTCACCAAAATTCTTTCTTCCGTTTCATAATGCGGTTCTATTTTTCGCATAAACTTTGACGCTGCCTGTGTAGTGAGTCGTTTCATAACATTATCACCCTCTGAAATTCCAGATATCAAAAGTGTACCGAGATTATGGTCCTCTTCAGCCGTCTGCTCAAATCTATCACTCCACACAGTTTCCCCCGTATCCGCATCTACAATAGAGATGTCTAAGGAAAGCACGTAGGTTTTATGAAAATAAGTTACGGTATCTGTGATGTATCGCTGCAACTGAACGGAATATCGGTCGTAATACAATCGCCTGGGTTCGCTAATTTGATAGAATTTATAAGTTCCCACAACTAAGGCGTCTACCGCTAGCTCACCGCCTAAATCCATGAGTTTATCTGGATTTTGCAAAGTATCAATCGTTATTTGCTCACCCGCCAAAGTCAATTTCGTATCTTTGCTATCCAAAACGTCAAACTTCTGAGACTTACTCAGATGTCTTCTGAAGATAAAGGCAATATCCTCCCCCCACTCTTCATCTCTGCTTTCACCACTATTCAGAAGCGGGATTATAGCAATCTTTTCGTACTTGCTTACATCTATCTCCGATTGTACCTTGACTCTAATTAATACCCTCGTCGTGTTGCTACAACCAAAGTTCACCAATGCTAGTAAAAGGCAGAGGAAATTAATTATCATGAAATTATAGATGTCAGAAATCTTCATTTTCTTCTGCTTTTCCCTCCATATCCCAAGAGCGTCCCTTATTTTTCTTACACTTGAAAAAATTCCTTCGGTAAACCTCATTGCTTGGGTCTAACTCTATCGCTTTCTCATACTCCGCCAGCGCTTCATCAAAACGTTCCATGGCTTCATACGCGACTCCCAGGTTGTTGTGTGCTTTAGCATTCTTCGGGTCAATTTCAATAATCCTTTGCCATCTTAGTATTGCTTCATTCCATAAATTCGCTTGCGCAGAACGAATTGCAAAATCGTTGTACTGTTCGATTAATTTATCGTTTGAAATCCCACAACCGATGATGGATAGCAAAGATATAATAAACCATAAGCTTATAGCGTTAACGTACATTGAACTCCACAATCTAGAAGCTAAATATGGCAAAGCAAAGATTCGAGATATAAACATATTTTCCCCATAAAAAAATCAAAGAAGAAATTGTTAATATTTTAACCCATATATTCAATATAGTCAAGCAAAAATCATTCATATATTTAGCTTGATATTCACGTATTGTTTT
The DNA here is from genome assembly GCA_012961655.1 of Candidatus Poribacteria bacterium. Classification (GTDB taxonomy): domain Bacteria; phylum Poribacteria; class WGA-4E; order DTYX01; family DTYX01; genus DTYX01. The sequence goes on along the minus strand of DTYX01000034.1, from coordinate 233 downwards.
TGTATAATGAGAATGTATCTATACTTTTGTCATGAAAAAAAACGCAAAAGTATAGACAGGAGATAGATAGCATATTATATTAAACGGAAGAGTCGGATGAGTCAAGAAAGGTGATAAAACCCGCCATAAGGAGTTGACATACTTATAATACTCCCCAAAAACTGGGCACCATATTAAGGTGGATTTTCACCTGTCATTTGTGATATTTTGAGACTACCGCAGAGACGCCGAGT
>DTYX01000033.1 GCA_012961655.1 Candidatus Poribacteria bacterium | reverse complement strand
TCTTTTATATTCTGCTACTCACTTCATCAGAAGTCGGAAATTGCAATCCTAATTCGGTATAAGCTTATGCTCGGATAGGAAATCGAACAGTAACAGCCACTCCTTTCTCCGTCTTGTTGTTATTGATGTAAATGCTTCCTTTGTGTAGGTCTACGATATTTCGACAAATCGTTAGTCCTAATCCCGTGCCCCCCTCCCTTTTGGTGAAAAATGGGTCAAAGACTTTATCGATATCTTCCTCGTCAATTCCTCCTCCTGTATCTTTTATATCCACGCACATAAAAGAGTAATCGCTGAAGAACCGTTGAACATAAGTTTTGATATATAATTTCCCGCCTTGTGGCATAGCTTCCAAACTGTTCATCATCAGATTTAAAAACAACTGGCGGAGTTGAGATTCATCCGCCAAAATCTTCGGAGCCTCCTGAGCATATTCTTTTATCACTTGAACACCTATTTTTTCCATTCTGCCACTCAACAGATTTAGAACATTTTCGATAGGCACATCAATATTCACTGAGGTAAAATTGGTTGGAGATGGACGAGCTAAATCTCGCAGTTGGTTTACCAGTTCATTAATATCATCTATCTGTTGTAAGGCAATTTGAGAAAAAGATTCACGAAACTCGGGGTCAGAATAACGCTCTGGCAATAGTTCTGCAAGTGTTCTTAGAGGAAGCAAAGAATTTTTTATTTCGTGCATCAACCCAGAAGCTAAATTGCCCGTTGTCACCAAACGCTCCATCTTTCGTTTGTCCTCCTCCAATTCTTTAATTCGCGAGAGGTCCGAAAATACCATGAGACTGCCCAAAATCTCTCCATTCTTATCGCTCAGCAAAGAGGTACTAAATACGATGGGTATGGAACGGTTATCTGGTGTTTTGATAATTGTCTCACTATGGTGGTTCAGTTCATGGTGATGCAATGCGGCGAGAATTAGTGTAGAGATATTAGAATCGAGAGCCGCAACATCTTTGCCGATTGCCACCTCTTTGCTAACGCCGATTAAACGTTCAGCCCCTTCGTTAAAGGTTTTCACAATACCTGACTTATCGACCGTAATTACACCGCTTTCCATATTTCTGAGGATATTTTCATTGTATTCCCTCATCCAGTCGACTTCAGCATATAATTGCGCGTTTTTTATCGCTATGGAGGCTTGATTCGCGACCATAGAAAGCAGATCGAGGTCGGTTTGAAAATACGGGTCAGTGGAAAGTTTTGGCCCAACAAACAACACCCCGATTAATTCTCCATCGTAGAGGGTGTCTTGGAACATCGACACAAGGGGAAAAGCAACATCGCAGTGCAGATTTGCTAATTCCTCGGATATCTTTTGGGCGACAACATCTTCCGTCTGCCTGCTTAACTCCTCACGGACTAAAAACTTCTCCTGGCTGGGTGAATTTTTGACGCGACGCTCAATCTCCTGGAGAATTACGCTCTTCTCTATTGAAAGCGACTCAGGAATATCAATTTTCGTATTAAAATATCTTCTTGCCAATTTTAAACGAAGACTATCTTCCTCTTTTTCGCGCAGAAAAAGGAGCACCGATTCGACTTTCATCTGTTGCACAACTATCTGACCTAAACGATTCAAAAGTTCATCTTGTTTCAAAACAGACGCTAACGCTTGACTTGCATTCCGCATAGCTAATTGTAAATTTATCGTTTCACGATAAAAATATCTGTCTATCAAAAACTGGAACAGACGTTTTAGAGAGAAGAATACAATAATACCGCTCAACGCTGGGGCTATAATCAAAGCCTCTATTGGAATAATATCTATGGAAATAAAGCGCCTGATGGAAAGAAACAGCCCAAGCAAAATCCCCAACGCCATTGCTGATGAGAG
>DTYX01000032.1 GCA_012961655.1 Candidatus Poribacteria bacterium | reverse complement strand
TCCGCGCCTTTTTCAATGAGTAACTCCACAATCGCTTTGTGACCGCGATACGCCGCACGGTGCAGGGGCGTTTGGTCGTTTTCGTTTTGGGAATATCCGTTGATGTAAAAAAGCGTTGTGACGATTCGCTGGTTTTCTGGCAATCCATGAATCGCCGTTAAGACATTCTCCTTCAGTTCCTTTTCCTCGATTATCTCTAAAGGATTTTTTTCGTCCGATGGCATATTGACTGCGGTTTCCAGCGGAAGGGTTTCAACGCGCTACGGACGCATCGAAACGAATCGAATTGTCCGTTTGATAACTGTGCAGTTTTGACATGAACGAACCTGGCGAGCGTGTGGCCGCTGGCGTTATAGTTCTGAGACCTATGGCGTAACCAGCGCGTATTCAACCTGGCAGTTTTCCAATTCAATCACTGCTTTTTTGCCTTCTTTTCTAACGCCGTACCAATCGCCGGCTTTCGACTTTCTGGGCTTGGCTAATTGCTTTCGATTCATGGAATCGGATGTGAGGGTTATCCAGCGCTTCTTATCGCCCTTTGCTATCAGTTTGCCCCGAACTATCAATTCACAACGTTTGGTATCTTGCCCACTTCTGAAATGGTCGCGAACGGAGAACTTCACGGTTGTCCCCGGCTCAATCGTCAGGGTACCGCCTTCCGCTATTATAACATCCCCGATTATGTGAACCTTTCCCGACCACTTTTCGTTTCCATGTATCACGACCGCGTTCTCTCTGTTTTGTAGTTCGGTTTTGATGGCTTCCGCCCAATTTCCCTCAGTGTTTGCGTCCCAGCGGTTTATGGCAATCATATCATTGCCCTTGCGTTGTTTTGATTTGCAATCATGCCACCACCAAAACCATAATCCATCTGGTGGCTCTATCCATTTGGGGCTATAACCGTACTCGCCGCGGTCGACCAAACCGGGTTGCAAAGCGTAGCGCACCTGCTGGTGCATATTGATGTGATTGGGCTGGAGTGGGCCGGATTTGTTCCAGTCGTAGGTTTGCAGCACAACGAGGACCTTAGCTTTCTGATTTCCCACTGAAGCGGCGTATTCTCGGATGGTTCTGACCGCGTGGTGGACGCGCTCATATTGCGCCTCTTCGACGTACTCTGGGGGATTTGTCGCCCAGATGTACGCATCGGGGCTGAGCATTATCGCATCGACATTTCTCAAAAATGGCGCTACTCTCTTTCTCTTGTGGGTAGCGGATACATCGATGTATATCTTATGATGCTTGACGCCGACGTCGGATTCAGCGGATTTAATCTGTTCTACTATCTGATTCGCAATTTCAGGGCTATATCTTTTTCTGGAACTATTAGGTTCTTCGGCTATGTACCAACCGGCGATTGAATTTGGGCAGTGTTCTTGTTCAAATTTTGAAATCGCCTTTACGAAAGTTTTCAGAGCGTCCCAATCTTTCCGCGGACCGAAGATACCGTACATTTCGCCTATGAGCGCTTTTAGACCGCCATCTGTTTGAGTATACGCTTCTTGGATGTATTCGCTCCAGAAAAAAAGCGCCCAGCCGAGACTGGAACCATAAGTCTTTTTCCATTCTCGCAAGCGTTTCGCTTGTTTGGGATTGCGTTGAAGCCATTCAGGCAGACCAGCCCAAAATCGCCGTCCGGGACGTTCAAGGCTGTATTCGCTTCTGAAATAGTGGGTGACAACATTAAAACCGACCGCATGCACTTCGGCTAAATCATCGCGCACATCGCGATATCCGATGGCTTCGTCAAGCGAAAAATAGACGTTGAACATACCCACTTCAAGCGAATCCAAAGGTGTCTCGCTGATAGCAAATTGTGCGTGAGCTGTTATGAATAGGATAGCTAAAATATAATTTCGCATCATCTTTTCCTCCATGAGTTTAATGAAACGTGAAACGTGAAGAGGGGATTACATTTGATAACTTCAATTATCAGCGTGGTCTGTTCGCTACGCTCAGCGGTTACTTCGTGAACCACCAAATCGGCGGTTCTAAGAAAGGACTTGAAAATAAAATGAAACAGACGGAAAAATTTCGTTCAGGATACGTGACTATAATTGGGGAACCGAATGTCGGCAAATCTACTCTGCTCAATGCGATATTGGGAGAGAAATTGGCAATTGTTACGCCGAAGCCGCAAACTACCCGCAATCGTATAACGGGTATTCTCACGACGGATAATTACCAGATTATTTTTCTCGATACTCCTGGTATTTTGAGACCGAAATACAGACTTCAAGAACACCTAATTAAAGCGGCTTTCGCAGCCGCAGATGACGCCGATGTAATTTTGTATATGATAGATGTTAAGAATCTGCCGCCACCGGAATTCGGAATTCTTGAGCGGATTAAAAAATCTGGCGGAACGCTTATTCTGGTTATAAATAAAATAGACTTGATACCTAAAACAACTCTGCTGCCACTCATATCAAGTTATAGTCAAAAGTTTGATTTTCAAGAAATCATTCCCATTTCAGCTACACAGGGAGATGGCGTTTCTGATTTGCTTGATTTGATTGTAAAGTATATTCCCTATGGACCGGCTTATTATCCTGAAGACCAGTTGAGTGATTTGCCCGAACGTTTTTTTGTCGCTGAAACGATTCGTGAGAAAGTTTTTCTGAAGACAAAACAAGAAATACCTTATGCGTCTTGCGTGTTGGTAGATGAATTTAAGGAACGCGAGAGAGGCAAAATCTACATTCACGCGACGATATATGTCGAACGTAATTCACAAAAGGGAATCATCATCGGCAAGGGTGGGAGAACCTTAAAAGAAATCGGTCAATTGGCGAGAGAAGAGATTGAGACTTTACTGCAAGCGCCTGTATTTCTTAACATAAGGGTAAAAGTAAAAGAGAATTGGCGAAAAAACGAACGGGATTTGAAGGAGCTAGGATACGGTATTTAATCAATGGTTCGACAGTAGGGAAAATAGCGACGGATGAAATGTCTCCGGACGCCTCAACTTGTTATTTGACAGTATCAAAGGAGCAAAGAAAGGAGAGATAAAATGAAACCGTTTTATTGAATAAGAGAAATTGGTGAAATCTATCTTCCGACGGAATTTGAGGATATTGCTCAAGATGCTTCAATGAAGTTTTTTAGCAAGGGAGAATTAAATCACTTCAACCGCATTTTTGAGCATATTCGCCGCGGCGGCATTGCGGTATTATCAGGGGAATCGGATAAGATTCTTGAGTTAAGCAGATACGTCGAAAGGAAGAAGGCGGAACTTGTTTTACCGCGTCAAACAGAACGGCAAAGGAAGAGCGAAAATCGAAAGGAAAGGCAGAGGCGAAAACTATCTCTGTCAGGAATGTTGAGATTGATGGTCGTTGCTGATGAATCAGGTTATCTCGATGTCGAACCGCCGATTCAGATTCCATATCTGCTTGAGCTTATCGGAGATACTGTGGGGTCGAATGAAGGTCGTCCGTTTCTTGCGCCTATCTTGGTGGTCAAAGAGATTCAGACAGCGCTGAGTAATTCTTATGCTGTTTCGTTGCTCGGTGAGAATATTGTAACCTCAAGGAACGTTTTTCCGCCAAATTCGCAGGAGACAATTGCTCTATTCTTTGAGGGATTGCGACACATCGAGAATAGGGTGTGTTCAACACTGGATATGCTGGATATGGGTTGCGGCTCTGGTTGTCTGACGCTGCTTGCGGCGCAAGTGTTTGAAGACCGCAATATTACAATTGTCGCCACCGACCACTTGCCAGAAGCTCTAGCTACGACAAAGATTAACATCCAGAGATTCATTCAAGCGAAGAGAATTCTGCCCGATATGATTGAGGTTACCCAAGGCGGTGACTTATTCGAGCCAGTTTTGGGCCGCCGCTTCGATGTGATTATTTTTAACCCGCCGTGGGTAGTCGCACCGGCGAGAAACAGGGCTGAAACAGCCATATACGACCAAAATCAGAATACCGTCCGCAGATTTTTCGCGCAAGCGGGAGAACATCTGAAAGATGGAGGATATATCCTTTTGGGGTATTCCGATAACTCTGGGCAAAAGGTTATTGAAAAACTAGAGGATATCATCCAGAATACCGGTTTTCAAATTGTAAATCTACTCAAAGAACGGGTTCAGACCCGGCGAGCGAAACGGAAGTGGGAGACGATTTCCGTATATACATGCGTGAAATATAAAAATCTAAGTTGCTAGTTAGGAAAGTAATCCACCCATCCTCTGTGGGGGAAATGAATGAATGGAAGGATGGGGGAAGAGAACTGAAAAAGTCGTATAATATCCGAGATTTTATTGGATGGATATAGTATCGAGGCTGCTGTGCACTACTTGAACCGCCGTATTGAAATCAATATCCGAGAGATTAATCCACTTAATCCGCGGGTCGTTGCGAAACCAGGTCAACTGTCGTTTGGCATATCGACGTGTGTTGCGTTTAAGTAAGTTCACCGCGGTATCCCAATCATATTTGCCATCCAGATAGTCGATTAGTTCTTTATATCCAAAGCCTTGCATGGCTGGAAGATTTTTATCATATCCCCGTGCTATAAGCCTTTGGATTTCCTCCAGTAAGCCTGACTCGAGCATTTTATCCACCCGCGCCTCAATTCGCTGATATAACTCCTGACGCTCCCGGTTGATACCGAAGGCGACAAATGAATATCTGGGGGAAGTCCGAATCCATTCTTTTTGCAAATCTGAAATCACCTTGCCTGTTTTCTCATAAACTTCTAAAGCGCGTATGACACGGGTAAGGTCATTGGGATGGATGCGTGACGCTGATTCAGGGTCTACTCGGGATATCTTCTGTGCAAAACTTCCGCGCCGAATTTCTGTGCTTCCGCCCTCAACCCGCCCCGAAATGCAGGGTCAGCGTTTGGTCCATCAAAGAGTCCATCGACAATGGCCCGAAAATACAGCCCAGCCCCACCCACAAGCATTGCTCGCTTGCCGCGTGATTGAATATCCCCAATTGCATTATCCGCCGCTCTCTGGTAGTCGGCGACAGAAAAACGTTCGTCTGGGTCGACGACATCGACCAGATGATGCCGAACTTGCGCTTGTTGGCATGGAGTAGGTTTGGCTGTGCCGATGTCCATATATCGGTAAATCTGGCGCGAGTCTGCCGAGACGATTTCAGCGTTTAGTCTCTGTGCAACCGCAATGGCGATTTCCGTTTTGCCGACCGCAGTCGGACCTAAAATGCAGAGCAGCAATGTTATCACCACCATTTGAACCTATGTTGGGAGAACAGGTCTATTCGGAAAATAGACCAGATGCGCAACGCATTTACAATCACTGGCGCCAAACCTCGGGACAGTAATCTGCGCCTGCGGTAAATTCATAATTTGACCATTGTATTCACATTCCAGCCGCGCTGTTGTAATGTGGCAAACAACGTCGATAATCCTCGCGTGCTGAAGTAGATAATCGATATGCCAATGCAACCGTTTCTCTTTGCGGCGATGTCGCGCAATCCGCGCTTTCAAACCATTCAGAGCGCTGCCCGTGTAAACATAGTATCCTGGCGGAAATAGAAATAAGCCCAATTTGCCGATTATAATCTCCTGCGGCTGTAGTAATTGAATCAAAAGATGATATATTCCAGACATGATTAAAAAAAATCTATTGACAATAATTTTCTTAAGTGTTATATTTATTAAACTTTTCCATTATGAAAGTAACGTGAAAGGAGCGCGTAACATTTTGGATTCAAAAGAGAAGTGTCTATTCATCAACAGCACAACACCCAAAGGAGGATTGTTTACCGGTAAAAGAGAAGAGACACATCCAGATTGTAACACAAGTTGGCGCATCTCTCCTGAACCATTTTGGCTTCTGCCAGAAGAACTAGAATGGTTTGAAGAACTTGGCAGGCATTTGTATACTTTCTATCGAGCCTGCAACACCCTTTACTCACAAAGCTATCGTGGCATTCAACCCACCTGGGTCGCTGAATACTTGGATAGAGGCAAACCTGAGGAACTTATTAGCTATGGGCGGATGAATCGTTTTAAATCGCATCTCCCAATGGTAATCAGACCGGATATCATATTGACGGACGATGGCATGATTATTACTGAATTGGATTCAGTCCCTGGCGGTATAGGATTTACTTCCAATCTAGCCCAACAGTATGCCCAATTGAATTACGATATCGTTGGCTGTGCCAATGGCATACTACGTGGATTTGCAGAAATGATGCGTTCGCTAGCCCAAAATGAGATGCCGAATGTAGCTATTGTTGTCTCCGATGAATCAGCCGATTACTGGGATGAGATGGTCTGGCTAAGCGGCGAATTGAGGAGATTATGTGTCGCAGCGTATACTGTGAAACCACGTGAGATTATCTTCACTGAAGATGGTTTATGGTTGGAAATCAGGGGTAATCAAATTCGCATCGACGTTTTGTATCGTTTCTTTGAACTGTTTGACCTGAAAAACATCCCGAAAACGGAACTGATAATGTACAGCGCGAAGAAAAGAAATGTAGTTGTTACTCCACCTTTTAAGACTCAGCTTGAGGAGAAATCCCTGCTTGCGATGTTGCACCACCCGGCGTTGAAAAGTTTTTGGCTGAAAGAGATGGACGAAGATGTCTACGATTTCCTCAAAGCTGTCATTCCAAAGTCCTGGATTCTCGACCCCAGAGAGCTTCCACCCCACGCCGTCATTCCCGATTTATATATCGCTGATAATCACGTAAATAACTGGAATCAGTTGACCACCGCCTCTCAAAAGGAGAGAGAACTGGTAATCAAACCTTCTGGGTTTTCGGAGTTAGCATGGGGCAGCCACGGTGTATCGATAGGACATGACATCTCCAGCGATGATTGGGGCGCGGCGATAGAAAATGCCCTAAGTAGTTTTGAGCAGACACCATATATTCTGCAGAAATTTCACAAAGGAAAAATTTTCCTGATGGATTATTATGATTTCTATACTGATACGATGGTGCGAATGAGCGGGAGAGTTCGTCTGTGTCCATATTATTTTGTCATCAACGGCAAACCCCGGCTTTCTGGGATATTAGCAACTATCTGTCCTGCCGATAAAAAGATTTTACACGGTATGGTGGATGCGATAATGGCGCCATGCGCTGTTTTACCTGACTAATTCCTCTTAAAGCGTGTTTCATGTTGCGTGTTGTGTGGTTTGGAGCGCACGATACGCAATACGAAACACGTTTCACACCTCCTATGAGTTCCCACTACGGTGAAAAAATCTCTATACAATACACAAACGCGCTTGGAATTTTATCCGCTAACTGTCCACAAATCTTCAATTTGTGCTGCCTCTTTGGCTAAATTCTTGACCTTATCTAAAATGGCGTTGATAAACTTGGCTGATTCTTCAGTGCTAAAGTTTTTCGCTAATTCAATCGCTTCGTTAATGCTCACAGCCGGCGGGACATCAATCAGATAGAACAATTCATACGTAGCGAGCCGTAAAATACATCGGTCGATGATAGGCATACGGTGGATTTCCCAGTGTTCGGCACAATCAATAATGGCTTTATTTATCGTCGCGAGATTCTCTAATGTCCCGTAGACCAACAGATTTGCATACTGTTTCGCTTGAGTATGAATATCTTCAGGGACACGAAAGATATTTAAATCGGCCATCAATTGCCAAAAGCTGTTTAATACTGAATCAATCCTATCATTTGTAACATCCGCCTTATATAAAATTTGAAGCGCATACATCCGTGCAAGAGTACGAGTTCGCATGTCAACTCCTTCGCAGTTATCACCAAATTCTTCCTCTAGGCTGCTTCTTTTGTCATACATGGTAATATATATTACTCCAATTGTCAAATGCAAATTTCACCGGTAAACTCTTGACAATGTCATCATCTTCGGTTATAAGTAATGCCATAGAAATGTTTAAAAAGTATAACTAGCAACTTGAGTTATATTAGAGAAAAGGAGGATGGCATAAGACGCCTCACTGATTAGAAAAGTTGCATGCCATTTTTTTGATGAAAATAGCTTACGGAACTTATGCTATGCCCACTGTGCCACTGGAATATGCGCTTATAACAGTAGCAGAGATAGGGTATGATGGTCTGGAGTTGGCTATCGGCCCGAGACATAACTCCATGCCTGAACAAATCGATTCCTCAAAGCGTCAACAATTGAAACAGATGTTTGCCGAATTGAATCTGGGCGTACCAGCGCTTTTTATACTGGGGAGCGTTTTGACTGAATATGCGGAAACTCATAAGAAAAATCTTCAATTGACAGCTCAAGTAATGGAACTTGCCAGAGATTTGGACATCGGAACGCGTCCTGTCATCAGCATGGGTATTGGTGGAAAGAGTCCGTCATGGGAGGCACAACGCGAACCACTATTACGATTGCTGGAAGATTATGCAGAACTTGCCGCCGATGAGAATTTCATTTTCGCCATCGAACCGCACTCAGGCGCAATGGTGGATAGGACTGAGCGAGCAATTTGGATTATGGATACTCTGGATAATCCTTCCGTCAGACTGCATTTTGATATCGTCCAAAAGGCGGCTTTTTCTTTTGATCTTAATTCTTGTTTCGTTCAGAGGTATGGGATTTCCTCTCGCCACCTTATGTTTTGCCAAACGAAACCCAGATTTCATAAGGTTTAAGAAGGTCTTCAAATCAAGGACAATACAAAATCGAGAAGTTTTCATGAAATTAGACTTGCTAAAATTGATTTTGTAATGTACAATATACAAGTTATAATTTCTAATTATTTGGTAATCTGGGATTACAAGAGTGAAGATAATTACAAAATACACCCTGAAAGAGTTTATTCCGTACTTTTTTTTAAGCTTATTCTGTTTTACGTTTATTCTTTTGTTAAATGATATATTCAAATGGACGAAACTGTTTGTTCAGAAAGGCGTTAGCGTTTGGTATCTGATTGAGTTGCTTATCTACGTTTTGCCATCGACTTTAGTGGTTACTATTCCAATGGCGACTCTGGTTGGGCTATTATTAGTATTCGCACGTTTATCCGCTGACAATGAGATTACCGCAATGAAAGCCAGTGGGATTGGGATTCATCAGCTTTTACCTCCAATCTTGCTTGTTGCTATATGTTTGAGTATTTTTGATTTCCTGTTCATGGATTTCGCCCTTCCCAGAGGCAATATCGCTTATTCACGATTAATTAGAGATATTAGAACGCGGCATCCGGCGTTGATTTTAACTCCGGGCGTCGCGGATGATTTAGACCAAGAGGGGCGAAAATGGATGTTTGAATCGAAAGATGAGAAGACCGGTCGCCTGAGAAACGTGAAGATATGGGATGAATATCAAGATGGAAAACCGCGTTTTATCGAAGCAAACGAGGCCGAAGTGGATTTTTCCAGTCTCCTTGCCCGATTGAAATTATACGATGGTTTTACGTATGAAGCAGTAGTTAAAGAAAATCCGCGTTATTATCAGGTTATTAATTTTAAAGAGATGCAGGTTACCCTGGATATTAGTGACACGTTACAACGCAGCGAATATAATTCTCAGAATCCTCTAAACATGTCTCTCGCTGATTTGAGTAGATATATGAAAGGTATAAGAAAACAGTATAGTGAGAAGAAGGAACATTATTTAAAATATCGACTACTGCGCGCTGAGGTAGAATATCAAAAAAAATTTGCCATTCCATTTGCTTGTTTTGCACTCAGCTTGATTGGCGTTCCTTTGGGTATAGTCGTCCGCCGCAGTGGTAAGATGGTAGGCGCTGGCATCGGTTTAGGGGTAATAATTATCTATTACGTATTGCTACAAATTGGACAAACGACGGGTTTCAGGGGGATTATTCTGGCGCCGGCGGCCATCTGGATGCCTAATGCTTTAATTGGAATATCAGGTGTCATTTTAATTATTAGAACGGTACGTGAAGCACCTGTGCGTCCACATCGTTGGTTGGTAAAACTCTTTCCTATAACTGGTGGTGAAACTGATTCCGAGAGTTACCGTGAAAATTCTTGATTGGTATATATTACGGGAATATATCAGGTTGTTTCTGCTCTGCCTCGCTTTCTTCGCAGCATTAGCTATTGTTGTCATTTTGCTCGACAAAGAGATTA
>DTYX01000031.1 GCA_012961655.1 Candidatus Poribacteria bacterium | reverse complement strand
TTTGACTTTGCTGGAAAGATTTTTGCAGAAGAAGAAGAAGAAGAAGAAGAAGTTATTATTGTTTCTCTGAAGGACATCACTGAGCGGAAGTGGATGGAGGATGCCTTGAAACTCAGTGTGGAGCGGTTGGCCGCTCTCTCCCGAGCGACTCAGGTTGTAACTGCTTCTCTCGAACTCAACCAGGTGTTAGCCGAGATTTTGTCGCTGGCCGGCAAGGTGGCAGGCTCGGATTATACCAGCGTGGCGCTGGTGGATGAAGCAGGCCGCTTAAGCGAGAGCGCCGAAGAGGTGCCGGGCGTGCCAAGCATAAAGCACCGCATCCGGGATGAGGGCTTCACCAATTGGATTATCCGTTCGCGTCAGGCGGTGGTCATTGATGAAATCGGTGAGGATGGCGCTATAACCCACGATTTGGGCGAAGGGGCGCCGCGCTTTGCTAATCCGCTCATTGTGGAAGCTGGCGTCAAGTCGTTCGCCGGCCTGCCGTTGATGACCAAAGACCGACTGCTGGGCATGCTTTATCTGTACAGCCTGCGCCCCGGTGTTTTTCAGGGTCAACTGCCTTTGCTGACCGCCTTTGCCAACCAGGCGTCCATCGCCATAGAGAACGCGCGATTGTATCGGGAGTCCGATGAGGCGCGCCGCCGCTACCAAGACCTCTACGACAACGCGCCGGTTATGTACCATACAATCGATACGAACGGTATCGTTCTGGAGTGCAACCAAACGGAAGCGGATATGCTTGGCTACAGCAAGGAAGAGATTATCGGCAAACCGATTTACGCCTTTGAAACCGAAGAATACCAAGAGCTTGCTCCAGATGCGCTTCGCGAGGCGATTGAGAAAGGGTATGCCACCGGCGAACGACGCTTTGTGAGGAAGGATGGCACCGTCATCGACACTGCTCTGGAGGCAAGAGCCATCTACGATGATTCAGGTAAGGTCGTCGGCTTCCGGTCTACGTTAACCGACATCACCGAACACAAACGTTTGGAGGAACAGTTGCTCCAGTCACAGAAGATGGAGGCAATAGGAAGGTTGGCGGGCGGAGTAGCCCACGACTTCAACAACATGTTGACAGCCATCACAGGTTATAGCGACCTCGCGCTGATTAGCCTAGGCCAAGATGACCCACTTCGCAAAAATATCGAAGAGATTAAAAAAGCGGGAGAACGAGCCGCCTCACTAACCAGGCAACTTCTGGCGTTTAGCCGCCGGCAGACACTTCAACCGGAAACGCTGAATCTCAATACCGTGGTCGGCGACGTGGAGAAGATGCTTCAGCGTCTTATCGGTGAGGACATTGACCTGATTACCCAGCTCGAACCGGAGCTGGAACCCGTGAAAGCCGACCCGGGGCGGATGCAGCAGATTATCATGAACCTTGCTGTCAACGCCCGCGATGCCATGCTTCAGGGAGGCAAGCTCACTATCAAGACCGAAAACGTGACCATAGACGAAGAGCACAGCAGGTTTATCCATGAAGCGCGGGAAGGCGAATTTGTTTGTCTATCAGTTGCGGACACGGGAATCGGCATGGATAAAGAAACTATTGGGCACATCTTTGAACCTTTCTTCACGACCAAAAAGGCTGGAGAGGGCACCGGACTGGGCCTGTCGGTTATCTATGGCATTGTCAAACAACACGAGGGGTGGATAGAGGTTCACAGTGAGCTTGGGGAGGGCTCAACTTTTGCGGTCTATCTTCCCGTTTTTTCCATAGAGCTGGAAGATGAAACTAAAGAGACTATTTCGTTAAAAGATCTTCAGGGCAACGGAGAACGTATTCTGTTGGTGGAGGATGAAGAATTAATTCGTAAACTTGCCACAACAGGGCTCAGTGAAAGTGGTTACATTGTATTTGAGGCTGTAAATGCGGAAGAAGCCCTGAATATCTTTGAGAGAGAAAATGGGAACTTCCACCTGGTCTTCAGCGACGTAGTACTGCCCGATGAAAGTGGACTTCAATTAGTTGACCAACTTCTATCTTTAGAACCTAAACTTAAAGTTTTGTTCAGCAGTGGCTACACGGATGAGAAATCGCAATGGCATTTAATACGCGAAAAAGGATTTCGATTTTTAGAGAAACCTTACGCCTTATCCGACTTGCTTCGTGCCATTAGAGAGGCTATAGAGCAAGCTAAATGAAACTGCCTTGACAACAGAAGGAGTCAGATGGAGAAAAAAACACCTCAAATCAAGATTCGCGCCGTTCTGCTCGGCGTTATCCTCATCATCGCAAATTGTTACTGGATTGCTTATGTAGAAATGGTTTGGCATACGGCGCATCTCACCATCATCGCTCTGCCAGTGAACGTAATGTTTTCTTTATTATTGATAACCTGGATAAACCTCGCCATTAAACAGGTCGCCCCCAGAGCGTCTCTCAGTCAACAGGAATTATTAATTGTCTATTCTATGCTCGCCGTTGGTAGCGCTTTTGCAGGTCACGATTGCATTCCCCGTCTGATGGGACTTATGCCCTATGCTTTCAGATACGCCACCCCGGAGAACGATTGGGAAGCACTGTTCTATCGCTTTTTGCCTAAATGGCTGGTCGTAGATGAAACGCGGACGGTCAGAGATTTCTACGAAGGAGGGGCAAATTTTTTCACGGAAGGATATGTGCAGGATTGGATTGTACCGATACTCTCCTGGTCTGCTGTTGTTTTCTTACTGCTCCTGATTTTTCTCTGCCTGACCGCTATACTCAGGAGGCAGTGGGTCGCGCGGGAAAGACTTGCCTACCCAATTGTTCAAGTGCCCTATGAAATCACATCAATGTCCGCAGACTTATTCGGAAACAAGTTTCTCTGGATAGGATTTGGCATTGCGGCAGGTATCGACCTCCTCAATGGATTACAATTTTTTTTCCCCGCCTTGCCATTAATTCCCGTCAAGAAATACAATCTTGGCACTTACTTCACACAAAAACCGTGGAACGCCATCGGAAGTATGCCGCTGAGATTCCATCCATTTCTGATAGGATTAGCTTTTCTGATACCGTTAGACCTCTCTTTTTCCGTTGCCTTCTTTTATCTATTGAGAAAAGTCCAACGCGTGATGGGCAGTATGACCGGGGTCAGTTCTGTGCCCGGCTTTCCATTTTTCGGCGAACAGGGAACTGGAGCTTTACTTGCTCTTGTGGTGGTCATTTTATGGGCCGGCAGGCGGCATTTGGGGAGTGTTTTTACAAACATATTTCGCTCACAGAAAACGCCCGAATATGCCAACGAACCGATTTCCTATCGAAGCGCGGTGATACTTTTGACCTTATGCGTCCTTTTATTTATGGGATTCTGTCTGAAAGCAGGCATGTCCGTGTGGGTGTTTCTGATATTTCTCGGTTTCTATCTTGCCATCGTGGTTGGTGTCACTAGAATGCGGGCGGAACTGGGGCCGCCAATCCACGCCATCGGATACGTTTCTCCGCAATATTTCATGATTTCGTTGTTAGGAACACGCCCTCTGAGAGCGGGGAATTTGACAATGCTTTCGCTGTTGAACTGGCTCAGTGGGTCTACCTATGCCGCCTTTCGCACGCATCCGATGCCCCACCAAATGGAAGCCTTCAAGCTGGCAGAACGCGCTCGGATAAACAACAAAACGATGTTTTTTCTTCTCGTCCTCGCTTGCGTGGTTGGCATCATAGGCGGCTTAGTTTTGTATCCTTACGTAATTTACAAAGAAGGTGTCGCAGCCGGGTCCGAACAGATTCTGGCGGGAGGGTCGGAAGCTTATAATTTCTTAGCGTCGTGGCTTACCATTCCTCAAACGACGGACATCATCGGAATGTCAGTTATGGCGGTCACCTTCATCGCTAACATCGTCATGATGTTCATGCGCACCCGCTTCGTCTGGTTTCCACTTCACCCGGCGGGTTACGTCATAGGCGTCGCGCCGGGTACAACCGACAACTATTGGTTTACGCTACTCCTGACTACTATCATCAAATGGTTAATTTTGAGACACGGCGGCATCAGAGCATACCGCCGAGCTATTCCTTTCTTCATCGGCTTGGTCTTAGGCGAGGCGCTCATGGGGTGCTTCTGGCCGGCTATCAGCCTCATATTGCGAACTTCTGTGTATAGTTGGATATAGTAGCGTGAAACGTGATAAATGGGCTAATACCGATTTGGGCTTACTTGTTCCCATTGTGGGAAACTTCAAAGCTGAATGCTCCGGCAGATAGATTTACATTAGAAACGGAAATGAACCAGAATAGGAAGACAACATGAAAAATGAGTTTGATATTGAATGGATTATCCGCTCACCTTTCATCACTTTTAGCATGCTGTGTTCTGTGAAATAAATCGTGACATCTTGTAGGTCGAGATGCCGTAAGACGAAGTCGTCGATTTTGGAAAATCGACCTACGATAATCTAACAGATTGTCCTACAAATTCGTGTGAAGATCTGTGTTTGTGGGGTGATTCTACCAAATAATGATTGAAAAAACGGCGAAAGAATTGTATAATAAACTAAGACAATTATGCTATGAAAGGAAAATAAAAATGCAAAAGTTTGTTGTAATTACCGTAATTTTGGGATTGGCAACAGGGTTGAGGTTTACATAGACGCCAATCACGGCGCGACGGAAGCCTACGACGATGATGACGTGCAGATTACCATCGGCGCCGACAACATCGGCGGAGACATCGACAATCCGAAGCTGGGCGGTACCGGCGGCGGCCGTGACCATAAATTAATCTGGAGCAAAAATGACCCAGATGATAGGTCATGGACAAGTAGCTCGCCCTATGGCGACCTTATTTTTGTCGGTCCCATCACCGCGGTCAGCCAAAAAGGTAAAGTCGCTACCGCTTGGGGAACAATAAAGTGCGCTCTGGATTAGTCTATGACAGTAGTGATTCATCGGGCAGCCTGTCTTGGCTGCCCTTGCA
>DTYX01000030.1 GCA_012961655.1 Candidatus Poribacteria bacterium | reverse complement strand
CCAGGCGTCGGTGACCGAAGGAAACATATCTCGACTAATCCGTCGAATTTGGAAATTCGACTTATGAGGTTTCATTACGAAATCTTCAACAGATAACAATAGAGTGAAGGTCTTTCTCATTCGCACGCTTCCATAACTCGTCTGAGAAGCCCATCACCATTCTCCTCCTGATTTTCCCAAATGCCAGGGCTTTGCGCGACAACTAAATCCAGACTCGGACAAACCCAGATGTGTTTTTGGCCAGCGCCCGAGGCGGCATACGAATCGCGAGGGAGTTGTGGCCAGAGTTTACCATGGTCGTTCGACCAAAAACCGTATCCGTACTTCCACTCGTTCTCTGGACAATGTTCCAAAATGGCGGACGCATGCGGCGCTACGTGTTTGCCAAGCGCAACCAGATTTTTAGGCATCACTCTTACGCTTTTGAGAAAATCTCGTTCGGTGTCGCCCGCGTAGCCGTGCATTTTACCTCGGTCTGAGCGCGCTAACGAACCCATCATATTTTTCAAGGTCAGCGTCACAATAGCGGTGTCATGAGTTTTAGGAATAGCGACCGATATCCGACAATCGCTTTGTATCACCCGCTTGCTTACCATAGCGTGTACTTCCCTCTCGTCCAAATCATACAGTTTAATCTCTTCTCTATCCTCTTCTAAATTAAGGTCGATTAACGAAACATTATATTCACTCGTCAAATGCTTCCATCGGTTCGCCGCCGTTAGCGCCTTCCGCTACGACTAACGTATCGAAGGATAATTGTGTTAAAAGATTATTTCCTGTAAATTCTCTCCACCCGCCGCCCCAGACCGCAAAATATTTCATAAGAAATCGTCCCCGCTTTTTTGGCGACTTCATCGGCTGTTATCTCATCATCGCCCTGCTTGCCAATCAACACAACTTCATCGCCTATCTCCACGTCAGGAATATGTCCCACATCGCACATTATTTTATCCATGCAAACCGTACCCACAACTGGCGCTCTGATTCCTCTGATGAGAGCTTCTCCGACATTTGCCAAGCTGGTGCGATATCCATCGGCATAACCCATTGACAACGTCGCAATCTGAGTCGGCGTTGTAGTTGTATATCTTCGATTATAGCTAATACTTTCCCCGCGTTCAACGCTCTTGAGATGGACTACACGGGTTTTGAGGCTGAGGGCTGGTTTTAATGAAATACTTCTTGACACTTCATCGGAAGGATAAACTCCGTGCAAAATCAATCCCGGTCTGACTGCGTCGAAGTACGTCGAGGGCAGGTCAAGAATTGCCGCGCTGTTGGCGGCATGTATGAGAAAATCTGAATGCTCTAAGTGATTATTGCCCGTTCCCTGTTCTGATGAACCGGGCCTCCAGAGGTCATTAAATCGTTCCAGTTGAAGATGAGTATAGCTTTTATCAACCTCGTCAGCAGAAGAGAAATGAGTGAAAATGCCTTCAACTCTTAGATTGGGCAAAGCGTGAACTTGTTTCAGGAACGCCGCAGCCTCTGAATAGTGAACACCGATGCGGTTCATCCCTGTGTCTACTTTGACATGGACTTGAGCTACATCACCCTTCCGCTTAGCGCAAGCTGAAATTGCCTCGCAAGTGCTGAGCTTGCACACCGTCTGAGTAATCTTGTATTTCAGCACTGCCTCTGCTTGGTCAGGAAGAATACAGTAAAGATTCAGAATCGGCAGTGTAATACTAGCCTCGCGAAGTTCGATAGCTTCTTCAACCGTCGCCACAGCGAACATATCAGCCTGTTCCGCGATAGCCCGCGCTACTGGAATCGCGCCATGTCCATAGGCGTTCGCTTTGACAACTGCGATAATTTTACGATTGCCAATTTTATTTTTGATGGCGTTGAGATTTGATTGTATTGCCTTTAAATCAATTTCTGCCCAGCGTAACATCTGTTTTCCTCATTTCTATCTTGACTTTGTCAAATTTCATCGTAGCCTGTAGAGGCAGTGCCTCCATGCCTGCCCCATCTTGGTTTTGTCCAGATATGCCAAATTAGAAATTTGGACTACAAGGACATCCAATTTTAAAGTGACAAAGTCAAACTATATATTGCCGCTCTTGATAATGCTTTGAACTATGCTTCATTGGGAACTTCATACCTCTGCACCCAGTTGGCGCATGGTGCCATCTGGGTGTATTTAAGTAAATTCGAAAAAAGGTATTCCATTTTTTGCGATTTGAGAGATTGTAGTAGCGCAATTCATTGCGCGTCAGTCCGGTTGTACTACAGGTGTTGGTAGACGAGT
>DTYX01000029.1 GCA_012961655.1 Candidatus Poribacteria bacterium | reverse complement strand
CTCAGTCTGTCTGTCGCCACTGAGGGGCGACGCTACGGGCGACGCTACGGATGACGCAATATAGCCGGTAGTTTCCTGAGGATATTGTCGTAGCGGCACGCCTCCGTTTGGACAAACGTCTTATTAATAGTTACTGAAATCTATAACAATCGGCTCCTCTTACCACAACTTCCTCACTTGACATCGTCCATCAACACGAAGAACTTCAATCTTCATACCATCAACCACCAACGTCACGGGAACTTCCGTGTCATCGAAGTCCGTCCGGCGCAGCAGTAAACGGTCGCCCAGCTTCAAGCCCGATACCACCGGCCCCGGTTGGGGCGGGACATCAAAGGTTATCGGCTCGCCGGCGTTGAGGAATTCCCGATATTGAAGCGATTCGGCGTAGACCTGGTGGACTAATCGGGTCTCTACCGCGGTTTGTTCCCGCGGGCACCATACGAAAAACCCGTCATGTCCGCGTAGCAGCAGGTGCCAGAGGAGTTCCTGATATTTCTCTTCGCTAAACTGTTTTATACTTTCATCTTTTCCAGTCGTTTCAACCGTGTGCCAATGCACAAAGGTAATGATTGGTATTTGGCGTGGTGTGTTTTCGCCGGCGTTGCTGCCGACCAACAACATATTGTAAAACCAGCGATAATCGCCCTTTTCAAAGTCGTACCAGTTCCAGATAGTATCCCAAGTATACACCACCGGCATCGCAAAGGTGTATCCCGTCATCGGAAATTCATCGAACCATTGACGGTATTTTGCGTTGCCATCGCGTTTATGCGGCGCGCCTTCGACAAAGCGCTCGAAGTAATCGTACCAATACCGGTAGCCATCGTGAGGATATACGCCGTAGTTGCCGACGAGCGCATCGGGGAAGTAAGCCTTCACGATGTCAGCCAGCATCTCCCGCTGCAGTTCACTCCGTTTGCGGCGCAAGGCGGTCTGGAAAGCTGTAAAATCATCAATCTCTGGGATATTCTCGCGACAACGCCGACAACGTTTGGAGGCGTCCCAGGCGCCGTTCCACTCAATGGGGCCGTCAATTTCCCAATCGGCAAAGATAAAATCAATCTCTAAATTAGCTTCCTTGTAAGCCTTCACAAAATCTTCAACACGCTTTTTCATCTCCGGCTTCCGAAAGTCCAGCGCGAACGGGCAGCCCATCTTATGTTCTTTGCCAAAAGATTCGTCGAAGAACGGAACGCCGTCTTCGCTGATGTGCGCTGTGCGCGGGTTGCCATTACAGAAAGCATAGGTACACGGATTGGCGTTGATGTTTATCGGCAATTCCAGACGCTTCTGGATTCTGGCGACACGCATTCCTTTCGCTAATGTCTCTTCCTGACGCCCCGGATTCCAGGTAGAAATGGCGCCAATACCGCGAGCGTCGAGTTGGCGGATGATAGATTCAGTTTCGGCGTCGTCCCCTGTGTCAACGTCCATAACAGGCCACAAGTACAACGGTAAGCGATTGCCACGCGACCATTTTAGCGGTTCGGTGTTTTCGAGTACAAGCTTAATGTGTTGTGGTATTGATGACATTTGTGATTCCCCTATAGAGGTTATAAGCATTGAAAACAGAAATGCGTGAAGAGAGTAAAGCATGAGCGGTACTATAAACGCGCGATGCTTTCTATTCCTCAAAATTATTTCCATCTATCCTTCCTCTCCATCCCCAAATCTGGAAGATTTACGATTTAACGGCATACCGTCGTTTAACGTAATTCATCAGGCCGCCTGATGTGATAATCTGTTGCATAAATTCGGGAAACGGCATGGCTTGATATGTCTGATTCTTCGTCAGATTTTTGATGGTTCCCGTCGCCAAATCGACTTCAATCTGGTCGCCCTCGTCGATTCCGCTTGCCGCCTCCTCTGATTCTAAAATCGGCAGCCCGATGTTAATTGAATTCCGATAGAATATCCGTGCGAACGTTTTGGCAATAACACAGGATATCTGACACGCCTTGATAGCCATGGGCGCGTGTTCGCGCGATGAACCGCAACCAAAATTTTTACCCGCGATGATAATGTCGCCAGCCGATATCTTCTGGGGAAAATCCGGGTGTTCAACTGTGTCTTCCATACAGTGTTGCGCCAATTCCGCTGGTTCAATGACGTTTAAATACCGCGCCGGAATTATTTCATCGGTGTTAATATTGTCCCCAAATTTCCATGCTTTGCCTTTAATATCCATAATCCCCTCCAATACTCGTTTTCGCCAGAAACCCGTTTCCTCGGAGAAAACGGGTCTTTTACCGATTCGTCTTCGTCAAAGCATCCAAAAAGCGATGTATTTGCTCTCGAAATACCTCGAAAACTTCAGCAAGACCTTCGACAAGCGGTCGCAGTTCGTCCCAAACCAACTCGTAACCGTAGGTGTGGCGAAACAGATGCCGAAACCTCAGATACCGGTGAAGCCGCAACGCCGATGCGTGGTCAATGACTGCCGGACGTCGGTTCTGTACTTCATGTTCCATCTGTTGAAGTAAAAACGTGTGCCAACTCTCTCCTATCGGAAGCGGTACCTCCGTCCACTTTTCAATGCGCTCAAAAATTCGCTCTACGCCCTCGTAAAAGTCGTGGACATGCTTGCCAAAAACTATCATACGTTCTTGGCTTGGCGTTTTGCGAGGCCTCCGAAAAGAGGCTTGCGCTCCTTTGACAATCCGTTCCAGATTATTCAGTTCGTTTTGGACTTCCATCTTCAACGCTTCAATTGGATTTTCCGGAATCTTTATCTCCCCTTTCGCCAACGCTGCCAGTTCAGGAGTCGCACTCTCCAAAGGCACTAAATCGAGTTCCATTCCTTCCGGCAGCAGTTCGTACAGAGTTACTAACGCATCGATATATCTCCCTGGCGCTAATCCCTCCACCGCTATGTCGATATCCGAACGTTCATTGAAGGGGCTATCGCCGCGCAGTGAGCCAAACAGATACGCCCCGCGGGCGTCGAACTTCTCCTTCAGAACCCGCACACATTCTTGCGCCGCTGCTTCCGCCGCTTTTCGTCGTTCGTCATTACGTTTTTCCTTTTTCATATTCTATCCCATCTTCCTTGCACTTTACCACAGTCACTCCAATTCCTTCGGCGACACTATTCTGCCCGCTACTGCGGAAGCCGCCGCTATCGCAGGATTTGATAAGTAGACTTTACTCTCCGGCGCCCCCATGCGGCCTCGGAAATTCCGATTGGTAGTAGAGATGCAGACTTCGCCATCCGCCAGAACGCCCATATATCCGCCCAGGCATGCGCCACAGGTCGGCGTGCTGATAGCGGCGCCGGCGTCGTGGAAGATATCGAAAAGCCCTTCCTTCATCGCCTGACGCCAGATGGCTTGCGTCGCGGGAACAACAATTAGGCGCACATACGGATGTGCTTTGCGACCCTTCAAAACTTCCGCGGCGGCTCGCAAATCCTCGATACGTCCGTTCGTGCAAGAGCCGATGTAAGCTTGGTCGATGGAGATATTCCCCACTTCGCTGATGGGACGTGTGTTATCGGGTTGATTAGGAAAAGCGACTTGCGGCTCTATCTTGCTGGCGTCATATTCCAGAACTTGGCAATATTCGGCGTCCGGGTCGCTTGTGTAGAATTTGAAGGGACGTTGCGCGCGGTCTTTGATATATTGACGAGTGATTTCATCGGGAGCGATAATTCCCGATTTTCCACCAGCTTCGATGGCCATATTGCACATCGTCAATCGGCTCTCCATGCTGAGATTCTCGATAGTCTCACCGGCGAATTCCATCGCCCGGTAGAGCGCTCCATCCACGCCAATGTCGCCAATGGTGTGCAAGATTAGGTCTTTGCCGCTCACCCACTGCTGCAATTGACCGTAGAAGATAAACTTCATGGATTCCGGGACTTTAAACCACGTCTCACCTGAAATCATCGCCGCGGCTAAATCCGTGCTACCCACGCCGGCGGCGAACGCCCCCAAGGCGCCGTAGGTGCAAGTATGCGAATCAGCGCCAATCATACAATCGCCGGGCACGACAATGCCTTGCTCTGGCAGCAACGCATGTTCAATCCCCATTTCGCCGACCTCGAAATAGTATTTGATACCGTGCTTCCTTGCAAAATCTCGCATACTTTTGCATAACTCCGCAGACTGGATATCTTTATTCGGCGCATAATGGTCGGGAACCAGCACAACTTTGTCCCGATTAAAAACTTTTTCTATACCCTCTTTTTTCAGAATATCAATGCTAATTGGCGCCGTAACATCGTTACCCAGCATTAAATCCAATTGACAGATTATCAATTCGCCTGGACGCACTTCCTCCCGTAAGACGAAGGAGGATTGCTTATCGCAACCCCCTAAATCGG
>DTYX01000028.1 GCA_012961655.1 Candidatus Poribacteria bacterium | reverse complement strand
CGGCTTTCTCTAGCTGAACCGAGGGCGTATTCGTAAAAACGAGCTCGATCTTTACCGGTGCCGCAGGAATAGCCTTCGGCAATATTAGCGCTTATAGAGCCCAGCGCCTCATACAATTGTTCTGACAATACAATTGTGCGTCGGTCCCGCATCAGTTTGGTGACATCATACCATCCCAAATCAGCCAGAAATAGAGCCAGCCGGTATACAGTCACCTTCCAAAGTAAATCTGCCCTGATTGCCTCTGGAACTGATTTCTCCCATTCTTCATATTTCATCTTTCATCTCCTCCACTTTGAAAACATTGCAAATAGAATTACGTATTACGCATTACGTTTCACGTTTCACGCATTATCTTTACTGACAAAGTCAAGGTAATTAATTGATATTAATCTCCTCATCCGTCAAATAACAGGCTGGGTCTTCCGCCCAAAGGTCATTAGAAGCCGCTTGAGCCCGAATGCGGCAGCCACCACAGACGGATTTAAAACTGCAACGTCCACATCGTCCCTTGATTAAATCCGATTTTTGTCTCAGTTGAATTAAAAATTCGTTGTGTTCATCATTCCAAATTTCGCTGAATTTCCGCTCTTTTACATTGCCCAACGTATCGTGCTGCCAGAATTGGCAAGGATGAACATCTCCTAACGGGTCAACGTTGGCAAACTTCGTGCCCGCTGAGCAGCCGCCGTGCATTCGTAGCAACTGCATAACTTCATCTGCGCGCTTGGGGTCAGTCTTTTTGAGATAATTATAGATGTAAACTCCGTCGGCGTGATTGTCAACTGTCAAAAGTTCTACTTCAACGCCTTTTTTGTGAAGTTCCAAAGTCTTTGCGACGAGAAATTCGATAATCTCGCGTTTCTCTTTTAAACTGGTGTCTGTTGACATCAAGCCAAATCCGCGACCGGAATAGACAAGGTGATACATGCAGAATCGAGGAATGCCTTCTTTTACCACCAAATCGATAATCTTTGGAAGTTCATCCTGATTAAATTTATTGATGGTAAATCTCACGCCGGTTTTAACACCTATTTCCATGCAGTTTCGCATGCCATTAATAGAGGCTTTAAACGCACCGTCCATAGCGCGGAAATCATCATGAATTTTTGATATTCCATCAAGGCTGATTCCAGCGTATTGAAAGCCTGCATCTTTAATTTTTAATGCAACTTCTGGCGTAATCAGCGTGCCATTAGTAGAAAGTACAACCCTTAGATTCAAATCAACAGCAAATCTGCCCAATTCAAATATATCGCGGCGCAACAACGGTTCACCACCGGAAAAAAGCAGCACAGGCGCTTTCATCTCGCTCAAGTCGGTGATAAATTCTTTAGCCTCTTCGGTAGTGAGTTCTCCTGTGTATTTTCTATCTTCCGCGCTGAGATAGCAATGTCTACATTTAAGGTTGCATCGATTAGTGATATTCCACACGACCAGCGGACGCATACTGGTTGAAAATTGTAACATCCGTGCTGGAGTTTGGGAAGTATCTCTGCCATATTTAAGTGCATCTGAAACTGTGGCAGTGCCACAGAGTAATTTTGTACATCCAATCATTTAAAATCTCCTGGTAAGTGCCTGTTTGAAAAAAGCGCGCCACTGGCTGTTTGCATCTTGAAAACAAGCTGAGTAATCATTTTTAAACACAACACTAATGCGATTTTGAAAAATAGTTCAAATAACTAACTTATTTTATCATCTACATTACAATATTTCAATAGAAAAATGCCGACGACGATAGATTTGAAACGCAAGAAATTCCCCATGAAATAATTTGG
>DTYX01000027.1 GCA_012961655.1 Candidatus Poribacteria bacterium | reverse complement strand
CAGTTTGACTGCTTTCCCGTGCGTATCCCTGAACGCGCAATGAATTGCGCTACTACAAACGACTCCATAATTCACCAATGGACACTGAACCAGCAAAAAATTACGCATCAGCTATCTCTCGGGATTTCCTCTCCAGTTCCATTTGTCCAGAAGAGAGTGTCGCCGGCAAAACGATAGGGCTCTTCAACAAATCTCCGAACAGGTCGGTTCGTCTGTCATCGAACAGGTCATTGTGTGTTGTCACGCTTTTATTTTGCGCGATGCTAGGCTCGATTGTTACTACCCTCACGGCTTCGCCGATTTCACCCGATTGCGTTAAAACACCGCCTTCTGGACTGACAATCTGGCTTCTGCCTGTAAACCTCAAGCGACTATTGATATCTCTCTCCTCGATGCCCGTACGGTTGCAGGTGATAGCAAAAACGTGATTTTCCAGACAGCGCGTTATCATCGCGTTCTGACAGTATGGCAACACCAGGTTTGCGGGATGGCAGATAATTTCCGCCCCTTTCAGACTGAGAATCCGGGTCACTTCAGGGAAAAACCAGTCAAAACATACCATTATACCGATTTTGGCTAAACCGATGTCATACACTTCAAAGGGCGTATCCCCAGGGGTGAACCATCTTTTCTCTTCATCGAACAGATGTGCTTTGCGGTAGACGTTGACATCACCCGAGGGCGAAACTAAAACGGCGGAGTTGTAAAACTTGCCATCAGCTCTTTCAGCAATACCTGCTACCAAATATACCTCCCTCTCCTCCGCTAATCGTTTCAAGGTCCTGGTCGTCGCGCCCGCAGGAATCTCTTCCGCTAATTCCTCCAATTCGCTTGCAGATAAAAACAGATATCCTGTATTGAATAATTCAGGCAAAACCAACAAATCTGCATTAACACGAGCAACTAAGTTCATGATACGCTTAACATTCGCCGTTTTATCGCCAAAGGTAGGGTTAAATTGCACAAATCCAACTTGCATTATGTTATCTCCAATCTATCTCCGTATACTGAATATTCAGTCAATTAGATAGCATGATTATACCTTAATTTCAGGTTTTTGGCAAGTATGAGTAATTTCTGAACCGACCCGAAAAATCAGTAAATGTGTCGCTGTCACTTCTGATTCATGCAATGCTCTCTCCATTTTCGGGTGAACCCAGTGAGTAATTTTCCACAGAAATTCCCCATGTATTATTAGGGAAACGATGATGTAGCGGAGTAGCTTAACTTATCTCGCATGAGCGCATCGTCGCAAGCGCCGCTACTCCATATAAGGAATATTCTCAGCGAAAAAAGCCAAACATTAATATTGTTCTGAATTTTCCATTGATTATCTGATGAAATTATGTTATTCTTTACCAAGCTATAGAAATTCCTTTACACAAAGGACGTTTAATACATGAATGTAGAGGAAGAACCAAACAACCGCCACTTTGATGAACATTCTCATAATTTCCTCGCTTTTGTATTGAATATGGTTTCGATGCGCATCGGTTGGATTTTTAAAACAGAAAGCGTTATCATGCCTGGTTTTCTGGATACGCTTACAGGTTCTAGCGCGGTGCGCGGTTTTTTACCGTTGATATCTCGTCTCGGACAAAGTTTGCCGCAATTTGTAATCGCACACCGAGTGACCAATTTTCCCCTAAAAAAATGGGCATTTTTTTATGCCGCCATTCTACTATGTGTGCCATGGGGATTGCTCAGTCTTGCGCTCTGGCTGATTCCTGGAATACATCCATATCTCATGGTTGGTGTATTCCTTGCCACGTATACCTTTCATTGGGTAGTTTACGGCGCAAATTTTCTGTTGAGTGGAACGTTGCAGGGCAAACTTATCGATGTTTTGCAGCGCGGCAGGTTGTTGGCTATATCAACCTCATTGGGATGTGTTCTCGCAATCTTCGCCGCATACTTTTTCCTGCCGAAATGGCTGATGAATGGCGGGAAAGGTTATGCGTTAGTGTTTGGGGCGACCTGTCTGTTTTTCGCGGTCGCAGCAGTTGCTGTTTTATTACTCCGCGAAACTAAGGATTCGCCGGATTACGAGTTGAATGGATTTCGTCAGTTCGCCGCTTCTTCTGCAGCGCTCATTGGCAGTCACGCCAATTTTCGATGGTTCATTATCGTTATCAGTTTACACTCCGTGACCAGACTCCTTTTCCCGCACTATACTGTGTTTGGCATGAGGACGATGGGCGTTAAACCATCGGGTTTCGTGCAGTGGCTGATTGCGCAGAATTTCATCAATGCGCTGGGGTCGGTAGTAATGGGACTTTTGGCTGATAGATATGGCAATCGTATCATTCTCCGATTGCTAATTTTTATCGGAGGATGCGTGCCGCTCGTCGCTATCGGCATCAGTAAATTGCCAGGGGATTTGGGATATCAACTTTACTGGATTGTATTTGCGTTCATTGGCTTCACCCCAGTTTCAATGAAAATCATCACCAATTACACTCTCGAAATCTCTCCGGTCAAAAGACATCCGCAATATTTGGGGACGTTAAATGTCATCCAAATGTTGCCGCTATTGACATCTCCGCTCATTGGTTGGATGATTGACCGCTTTTCATTTCAATCTGTTTTCATATTCTGTTCGATGATGATATTCGTCGGGGCGTTGATGACGTTTCGCCTGGAAGAACCGAGGAGAGATAGGTAATCTTCAGGAAAAATAAATGTACGGGGAATTTCTGAGTGGATTAATTTTTTGTTGACGTAAATTCGCAAATATGTTAAAATTTGGTTTGAATTAGGCAGTATACGTTGGCCGTGAATTTAATTTTTGCTGTTGCTGTAGCAATTGTTGAGATGAAATTCAGTGAGAGAGGAGGGCACTTTTTCCTACTTCCCAACGGGAGAGGAGTTCCGTGCATAAAATTTATGAAATACCTATTATTTATGTTATTATGCGCGCTTTTTCTTGGGTCATCAATCTGCTTTGCCATTGAAGAGTTCATATTCTATTATGATTTTAATGCCGAAATAACAGGGAAACCGCCCAAAGAACCGTGGAAGCCAACAGCGGCAGGAAAAATCGAAGTAGATAAATTTCCCAGTGCAGACAACAAAAGCGTCAAAATAACTGACACCGGCGGCGGTGGTGGTATGACGCTGATTCTGGATAAACCCATCGTGGACAAGACTATTTCTCTGGAATACAATTTCCTGAGAAAGGAGAGTTCAGGCGGTAATCTGGAGATATTTTACGTGCTGAATCAAAAGTGCGCAAATGATTGGGCTGGTGTTTGCATCGCTATGACGACAGGAGAAAACGGTGTCATTCAGTACAATGATGGTGGTGCCTGGGTGGACAAAGAGAAAATTGTTAATAATGTGTGGCATACCGTCAAAAATGTGATGTACCTCGGTGAAAAAAATATGACTTCTACTACGATGAGAAACTGATGGTGAAAAATGCTGCATTCAGAAATTATGGTGGTATTGAAGGCATAGATAAATTCAACGTCGCCAATGTGGGTAATGGTGGTTCGACCTTCGTGATGTACTTTGACGATATCATGTTGTATGAAGGCACAGAAAGGCCGTCCGCCGTCGAACCTACAGGCAAACTAACGATAACATGGGGTCGGATTAAATCATATTAATCCTTCGCAAAATTTTAGACCCGTTCTCTGTCGGTATACTGAGAATGTGTCTATGCATTGCTTTTTGCGCTAAGCCAAAGGCGTGCGTTGTTTCTTGCACTAAGACGAAGTCGTCAGGCAGGGATTTACATCGTCCTTGCCTTTTTTCATGTCCGTAAGTTCAAGCGTAACGAGTGCCTCAGAATCTAGATGCTCTGAGCTGCTATTAAGAATTTGGAGTAGTAGATGCACCAAGAATACTCAAGTGTTACTTTCAAAGCCATCTTCATTGCGCTAATCTTAATGGTTGCAAACGCCTATTGGCTGGTGATAGGAAATGAAGTGTGGTATTCGTTGCACTTCACACTCGTGTCGCTATTCTTCAACACTATATTCAGTCTATTTGTGTTAATTCTGCTTAATTTCCTGGTGAAGCAATTCTTGACCAATTTTGCTCTTTCACAACGTGAGTTGCTGGTAATTTATGTCATGCTCGTCATGTTGTCTACCGTAGTTGAGTATACCATGATAGGCTACCTGATGGCAATGTTGGCGCATCCTTTCTGGTTCGCTACCGTTGAAAACGAGTGGCGTGAACTATTCTTGAAATATATCCCCAAATGGCTTACAGTTAGGGATATGAGCGTTCTGAGCGGATATTTCAACGGTGAGTCGTCGATATACATAACCAAATATGCAAAAGGCTGGCTTCAGACCATTGCAGTTTGGTCAGTGTTTATTTTCGTGTTATGGTTCGTCTTAATCTGTATCAACGTGGTTATCCGAAAACAATGGACAGAGAGAGAGAAGCTTAGCTATCCTATAATTCAACTTCCGCTTGAGATGACAAATGACAAATCGAGATTTTTCAGGAGTAGGATGATGTGGATAGGCTTTATGGTCGCCGGCGGAATTGATATAATTAATGGTTTAAACTTTCTTTTTCCCAAAATACCTAAAATACCAGTCGGCGGGCGCGAAATTGGTCATTATTTCACGGAAAAGCCTTGGAATGCTATCGGTTGGAATCGCTTTCATTTTATCCTTTTGTTATTGGACTGACGTTTTTCGTGCCTTTGGATTTATCCCTTTCCTGTTGGTTTTTTCATCTGTTTGCAAAAGCAGAGCAGATTCTGGCATCGGTTTTGGGTATACGAGCTCTTCCAGCAATTCCTTACATCAATGAGCAAGCTGCCGGGGCGTGGCTCTGTTTAGGTATAATCGCATTCTGGCCCGCTAGAAGACATGTTATCCAGGTTCTCAGGAAAGCTTTTAGCAGCAACTACGAGCTTGACGATTCAGATGAACCTATGCGATATAGAACAGCGATTTTGGGAATATTAATCGGTGTGACTTTCCTTGTTTTTTTCTGTGGCAGATAATGGTGGCGACAATGGGAACACGTAGACTTGGTGGCGCAAATTTGACCATGCTGTCTTTCTTGTATGCTTTCAACAGATGCAATAGAGCGCATCCGATGCCCAATCAACTTGAGGCTTTCAAAATCGCTGAGAGAGCAAATATCGACGGCCGGCAACTCTTGCTAACTATGCTCATAGCAATTGCGATAGGAACATTAATCTCCTTTTGGGCTCACTTAGATATTCTCTACAGATACGGTGCTACATCAATATATCGCCCAAATGGTCATCAACTCGGCAGGCATCAACTGCCAATCCGGCTTTTGAGAACGCAAAAGTGTATTGACAAATGGAGAGCACCAATTGACTATCACAGTGAGGCGTGAATTGAATCGGGAAATGATGATACTCACGCATCATAGCGGACCTTCTGAATTAGAATGTTTCATTGTTCCACAGAGAGATTGGAAGCAAGCTACATTAGATGGTGAAGCAGTCTCCGCAAAAGAAGAGCTCTTTCGTGATGAACTTATTCGGGGTATCCAATGCAAAATTCCACCGGGAGTGACCCAAACTCTTGAGCTTTATCGATAACAATCAGCGTCTACGGGACCCGGATAGAAGCATATTTGGCTAACGTTTTGATAGAAGTTCCCCACGCGAAAAAGTAGTGGGATTCATCTGGAAGACGGCACATTTGCCGGGCGAATTCCTCTGTGCAAAGGGGTGATAGCGTTTGGGACTACTGCGCGAATGTGAAGATGAACTACATTCTACGCTTGAAGATTGGATTTGGGTGGATTTGCCCTAATAACTAATTGTGCTAGTTTTTCCCTTGGACGCCCCGCTTTTTAGCGGGGGTCGGACATCCAGAGGTTAGATTTGATAAGGCTTTGGGGGAAACTAGCACTAAAGGTTAATAATGTGACTGGAGGCAAGAGATGAATATAGAACTTCTTGAAAGAATAGAGATAAATACAGGGATTCTTTGTGGAAAACCGGTAATTAAGGGGACAAGAATTTCGGTTGAATTGATATTAGAAAAACTTGCTAGT
This sequence comes from Candidatus Poribacteria bacterium, assembly GCA_012961655.1. Lineage (GTDB taxonomy): Bacteria > Poribacteria > WGA-4E > DTYX01 > DTYX01 > DTYX01. Next base: position 106 of record DTYX01000027.1, on the reverse strand, counting down.
GGATATAACTTTAATGAAATTGTATATGATTATGACATTACTGAAGAGGATATAAAAGCGGCCGTAACTTATACTTACGAACTCGTCGCAAACGAGGAAATCATTG